>JAMPXR010000083.1 GCA_023701085.1 Ramlibacter sp.
CGTGGTGACCATGTACACCCAATTCGAGCTGGAAGATGCGGCGACCGGCGAGCGCCGCATCATGGCGATCTGCTACCCCGAGGATGCCGAACCGGCGGCGGGCTTCATCTCGGTGCTGTCGCCGCTGGGATGCAGCGCCATCGGGCTGCACTCCGGTTCACGGGTCTCGTGGCACACGCCCGCCGGCACCGCGGCCGGCCGCATCGGCGAAGTGCTGTTCCAGCCGGAAGCCAGCGGCGATTACGTGACCTGATTCGGGCGCGGCGGCGCGGCGGCCGTCGACCGCCGAGCGCCGGAAACCCGTTGCAGCCTCTTCACCATGGCGCCGGCGTCAGGCCGCCGGCATGCCTTCGAGCGTGCGGGCGGCGCTCGACAGGCCGTCCAGCACCGAGTCCGCGACCTGCTGCGCAAAGCCCTTCGGCAGCTCCGCCTGTACTTGGCTGACCACCTCTGGCGTTCGCGCGATCAGGTCCTGAAGCAACGGTTCGGCGTCTTGTCCATAGCCAACCTGCCGGGCCGTGCTATTGAAGTGCCGGCGCTGTATGTCGTGCATGTGGTAGTGCCGGTTCCTGCCCAGAAGCGCCATGGCGAGCCTGAGGTCCCGCGCCGCCCATTGCTTTGGCCCATCGCCGAGCACCGGGTAAGCCGACATCACGTCGTACATCGGCACGAGACGGAACCGTCCCGCCGAGCCGGCCTGCATCTGGATGCTGAAGTTCTTCGCATGGCCGTCCGGCGCGCGCAGCATCCAGAACAGGATTTGCGAAGCCATCAGCGTGCGCAGGTCGCCCTCGGCATACAGCGACTGTTGCGTCAGGGTGAACAGCTGCTTGAGCCCAGGTCCGCCTTCGCTCTCATACTTCGCGAGCGGCGAGGTCCCGGTGGCCTGGCAGAAGTCTTCCTGTACGAGCCGAAACAGCCGGCTGCGGTCGGAAGACACCACACGGTCGAACCGTTCGACGACGAGGACCCGCTGCTTGCCGAACGTGGCGATGCGAGCTTGCGCCGTGGGCAGGCCGTAGGCCTTGAGTAAGCGAAGGCACAGCCACTCGTTGTCCACCGAGGTGCTGAAGTCCGCCTGCCGGCCGCCAACCAGGCCCAGCGGCAGCTTGAAGATGTGCGTCGTGGGCGTCGCGCCGCGCGGCTTCATCCACTGGCCATTCCACCAGAGGAACGCATCTTTCTCCTGAGCGCCGGCCAGCGAGATCCGGAAGTCGTCGTCAGGGTCCTGGGCGCCTCCGAAGTGGTCCGGGGTCACGACTTCGATGAGATGGCGCTCGACGGCCTCATCGTCCAAGACGACGCCCTCGATGTGGTCGACGCCGGCAGGCACCTCGCCTTCTGGCAGCAGCTGCAGTGCACCCACGCAATCACGCCCGACGGCGGCGAGCAGGTCGAAGGCTTGGGTGGAACCTGTCTTGAAGCGTGCGGCCACGCGCTTGCGGATGGCGTCGCTGTCGGGCAGCAGGCCCTCGAAGTAGTGGGCGACGTTGTCGCCTTTCAGGGGCTCGTTGTTCAGGTTGAAGGGCAGCGACAGGGAGATGGGGCGTCCACGTGGAGAGGCCAGCCAGCCCGCGTCGTATTGCAGCTCCATGGCACCGCGAACGGTGATTGTCCAGCGACCCACGTATTCGCCGTTGGCCCAAAGCGTCAGGGATCGACTGCGCGAGTGCCGCCCCATCTCACCACTCCGCGTTGTTGGCGGATTCTGGGCCTTTCCGCTCGCCCAGCCGCAGCTCCAGCCCGACAGCCGCGCACCAACCCAGCAGTTGCTTGAAGCTCAGCTCGTCCGGGTGTTGTTCGAGGTAGGAGACCCGGTTCTGACTCAGGCCCAGCCAGCCCGCGACGTCCGCCTGCGTGAGCTTGCGGCGCTTGCGGGCGGACTTCAACAGCTGACCGAGCTGCAGGGCAGTTACCAAAGGCTGAGGTGGCGGGGGTAAAGGCATAGAAATATCCGAAAAACAGCTACTATCACGTTAGCTGTTATTCGGATGTGATGTCAATAGCCGTATTTCAGATATCGATAAAAATCCGAATTTCAGATAAAAACAGAGCTGCTGTGGCTGGGTGGCTCCGCCCCGGGCGCAGGAACCGAAACGATGGATCGCGCGCGGGCTTTTAAGAACTGCGCCTACGCCCTCGCCTGCAGAGGTGGAACCCTGCCAATGTCCGGAATCGTCGGATGCGCACTTCTGAGTTCCAAGGTTTGCGCTAAATCAATAAAATAATAAAAATGGGCGCATTAATAGAAGGATATAGCTACATTCACAAAAAATTATTACATGCAGCCAGGGGGGTTCCTTGTTTGTTTGGCCGGGGCCAACGGCCCTTCAGGAAGGGCTTTGCGTAAAGCTTTGGGCTCGCTTTGCCGATGCACAAAGCGAAGCAGCGCGCGCGCGGCTGCAACGAAAAAGGTCCCGTAGCGTCGGTCCGGGCATCGCGTGCCGCCGACAGGGCATGGCACTGGTCGGGGCCATCTTGCTGGCTGGCCACTCCGGACCGCCGGCTCTGGCCGCTGAGCTCATCGTTGAAGAGGGCGTCATAGTCAGGTTCGGCGCGGACGCGGGCCTGGTGGTTCGTGACAAGCTCGCGCTGGCTCCTTCCGTCACGATGACCAGCGCGAAGGACGCTGCCGCCGGAGGGCCGCTCGGCGCGGCGGAGGATATCCCCGCAGCCGGCGACTGGATCGGCCTGCGTATTGAGAAATCGACGGCAAGCTTCGGCACTTCCACGCTCTCTGGCCTCACGCTGCGTTATGGCGGAGCCGCTCCTTCCGGAGCAAACGGGGCGGCTCTCACGCTCAGGGGCGTGCAATGGCCATTGCCATACCTGCAATTGATCGACAACAGCATCGGTCTTCGCCTTGTCGAAGGCGCCAGCCCGGAGGTCAGCGGCGCAAGTTTCCTGCGCAATACCGTGGGCGTGCAGGCCGAGAACGGAAGCATTCCGATCGTCGGGGGCAGCCAGTTCGTCCAGAACAGCGCGGCTGGGGTCATGAACCTGACGCCCGCGTCGATCATTCAGGCAACGGGTAACTGGTGGGGCCATGGCACAGGCCCGAAAGATGCGGCCGGCAATCCCCAGGGGCAGGGCGACAACGTCTCGCTGGGTGTCAACTACAGGGGCTATTTGGCGCAGGCACCGCTGCTCAATCCCACGATCCGTCTGGCGAGTCCGGCGCCCTTTTACGAGCAAAACACCATTGCGCTCCTTTTCTCATGCCTGAACGCGACCGAATACCGGATTGCGGAGAACGGTGGGTTTTCAGCGGCCGTCTTCCAGCCCCTGACCGGCGGGCAAGCTGCCATGAACTTCAACACCTCGGCGGGGGAAGGGCGGAAGGCCGTAGGAGTGCAGTACCGCAACGCAAGCGGGAACCTGGTGGTGGCAAATCTCGCCAATCCGGCGGCGGTGAACCCTTCGGGTGTGCTCATCGACAGCCAAGCCCCGGCGGTGGCGATCAGCACGCCAGCCCCCGGCAGCGTGGTCAGCCAGCCGATCTTGGTGGAAGCGAACGTCACCGACGCCGGCGGCCTGAGCCGCGTGGAGTTCTACCTGGACGGCGCGCTGGTCGCCACGCAAACCACGTTGACCGCCAGCGGCATCTACACCTACGCATGGAATACGGATGCCAGTTCCAACGGCGATCACACGCTGCGCGTGGTGGGCACCGACGAGGCCGGACGCACCGGCGAACAATCTCGCCTGGTCACGGTGTCGCGCGAGGTGCCCGCCCCCGACACGGCAGGCCCCGTGATTACCAACGTGCGAATGTCCGGAACAGCCTTGTCGGACGGGCGAGTGGTCGATCGAGACGCGCCCATTGCGGCCGATGTGGCTGACCGCAGCGGGGTCGCGCGAGTCGAACTGCTGCTGGACGCTCAAGTCGTTGCGAACTTCCAGAATCTGGGTTCAGGTCAATACGGAGCGACCTTCAGTATCGTTTCGGTTCCCAACGGCTCGCACACGCTCTCCTTGCGTGCCGTGGACTCGCTGAGCAACCTCAGCTCCGTCGCTTTCCAGGTGTCGGTCGCGCACGCACCTCCCAACGCGCCGCTGCTCACGAGCCCCACATCCGGACTGACGACGCGCCACACGTCGGTGACCGTTGCGGGCACGGCCCCAGCTGGCACAACGGTGAATTTCATCGTTAATGCGCAGGCTGTCGGGGCTCCGGTGCTGGCAAATACTGGCAGCTTCAGCGCCAGCGTGCCCCTGGTCGACGGAATCAACCAGATCCAGGCTCGCGCCTCGGACGCGTACGGTCCCAGCGCGCTCTCCAACACATTGTCAGTCACCGTCGACATCAGCGCCCCCAGCGCGCCCAGCAACCTGAGCGCGGTGGCTTTGATGGACGGCAAAGTTCGGCTCGCGTGGACAAGATCCACGGACGCGAATGCGGTCCGGCATGACCTTTATCGCTCCCGCAATTCCATTGTCGATATCGCCGCGGCGACTCGGGTCAACAGCAGCAGCCTTTCAGGCACGACCTACGACGACCTCCCCGCGCAGGACGGCGTCTGGTATTACGTCATGGTGGCTGTCAATGCGCTGGGTACGCCGTCGGCGCCGACCAACCAGGTTCAGGCCAAAGCTGATGCCACCGCGCCCAAGGCGGTTTCAATCGCCTATGCCCCGCAGGGCAAGGTCGATGCGGCAACTGGCCGCATTGGTCAGGGTCGGGTCGACCTGGTTCTGACCACTTCCGAGGAATTGCAGGCGACGCCCTACCTGGCGATCGTGCCCGCGGGAGGTGTGCCGGTCGTGATCGAGCTGGCGAAGACGACCGCCACCACGTACGGCGGCTTCTTCTTCGTTGACGCCAGCACGCCTTCGGGAACGGCCAATGCCATCTTCTCCGCACGGGACCTCGTCGGCAACCGCGGCACGGAAATCCAGACTGGCGCCACACTGCGCATCGACACCGACGGACCGGCGCTCACGTCCATTGCGCTCAATCCGCCGGCGCCAATCAAGGTGGACAGCACGCCGTCCATCACCGCCACCTTTGTGTACAGCAAGCAGCTGAAAGCAGGGACCGTTCCTATCCTAAAGTTCCTGCTGTCGGGCGCCGTTCGCCAACCGATCGCCGTCGCCGCTCTAGCGCAGGTCGACACCGTGACGTGGCGGGGCGCTGTTGTCCTGCCGACTGACGCGGGGTTGGGCGCGCCGGAGACGTTCTCGTTCAGCACCCAGGCGGTGGACGACCTGGACAACACATCGGCGATCGTCAGCGCGGCAAACCGCTTCCAGGTCTACCAAGGCAACCTGCCGCCGACCGCGATTCCGCTGGGACTCACGGGCAAGGCCCAGCCGGCCGGGAGAGTGCAATTGAACTGGTCGCCCGTCGAAGAAGCTTTTGCGTACGAGATCTATCGCCAAGGTCCGGGCGGAACGGCTCTCGCGCCGCTCGCCCGGTCCGGCGGAGCGGAGTACATCGACATCGCGCCCGCCGATGGGAAGTACGTCTATGCCGTCGCGACCATTCGCCAGTCCAACGGGCAGGAAGCCATTTCGGCGCCTAGCGCCACGGTGGAAGTGCAGGCCTTGGTCAATGCGCCGGGGGCGCCCCAAAATCTGGCGCTGGCGCTGACCAGTCAAGGGATCAAAGCGACCTGGCAGCCTCCTGCGGCCAGCACCGTGGACTACTACAACCTGTATCGCGCCAGCGGCAGCAGCATCAACAGCATTGCCGACCTCACGCCGATCAAAACGCGCGTGAAAAGCCTGATCACTTACGATCCGGCGCCTTCTCCCACGCAAAGCGCGTACGTTGTGACGGCCGTCGACGCGGCGGGCAACGAGTCGGCGATCTCGAACTCCGCCTATCTCAACGCGAGCCTGTTGCCCGTGATCAACCCCCGGGTGTTGCAGATCGGAGCCAGCCTGCCCACGCTCACCTGGACTGCGCCCAACGGCGGCGTGGCGGGCTACCACATCTACGTGGGTCCCGACGCGAGTCGCACGCGATTGACCAGCGCACCGATCACCGGCACCACGTTCATCGACACCGGGTACAGCGCAGGCGAGCGGCGCTACACGATTGCCACGGTGGATGCCACCGGCCAGGAGATCGGACGCAGCCTGATGCTGCCGGCGATCACCACGCAGATCGTGTCGGGCCTGCCGCTCAAGCGCGGCGTGATGAACCGTCTGCAGGTCCAGGTGGCCAACATTTCCGCCGGCTCGGTCGACAACACCAGGGTGGTTGTCCGCCTGCCCACCAACAAGGAGTCGACACTTTTCAAGGAGCACAAGTCCGACCCCTTCACGCTCGGCGCGAACCAGACGCTACTGATCAACGTCGTGGTCGGTGGCTACGCCGAACTTCCCGCGTCCCCGCAGGCACAGGTGGGAATTGAAAGCGTGCCGATCGAAGGCGAGCTGGTCAAGATCGCGCGCAATCAGGTGGTGGATACCGCCGACAGCGCGCTAGTGGTCGGCATCTCCACGGGTGACTTCGTACGCGGCGCGACCGGCAAGGTGCGCCTGACGGTGGAGAACACATCCGAGGTGGAGGCCGAACTGCTGACGGCGCTTTCCAGTGGCACCGCGGTTTCGAGCGAGCTGCGCCTGAAGATACTGGACGTCGACGGCAACGTCCTTGCGTCGCAGCCTTACAAGCAGGCCATTGGCGCGAGCGTGATTACGCTACCCACGGGGCAGACGGTGGCCCGCATCGCCCCAGGCACCAGCTACACCTCGGACGTCTTCGACCTCACTGTTCCCGCCGGCAGCCCCAACTCGATCCGGGTCAAGCTGGAGGTGGACAAGCTGCGCTATCACACCGGCCGCGAGGACGAGATCACCATTGCTGGCCGTGGCACGGAAAAGACCGTCAGCCTGGTGGATACCGCCTATTACGGCGAGGTGACCGACGTCAATCCCATCAGCTCCTTCGGCGACAAGGACGTGGTCATTACCGGCCGTGCAGTCGAGCGCAGCAGCGGCCAGGCATTGCCGATCACGCGTTTGAAGCTCATTCTCAACCAACAGGGCTTCGAGCGCGTCTACAGCGTGCTCACAGACGCGTCAGGCTCGTTTGTCTACACGTTCAAGCCGACTGTCACCGATGGTGGCCTGTACAAGGTCAGTGCGATCCATCCCGACCTGACGGATCGACCGGAGCAGCGTTCCTTCACGATCAATCGCGTGGTGTTCGGCCCAACGCCGTACAAGCTGGATCTTCCGCGCAACTACAGCTATCAGGTCCCCTTCATCGCGCGTTCCGGCGCCGGCACTTCGGCTAGCAACATGCGCTTTGCGCTCGAGCCCAGCGCGCAGCCCACGGGTCAACTGCCCGTAGGCGTGCAGCTGCAGCTGCCCAATCCGGTCAGCATCGGCGAGCAGTCGCAGATGAACATGCCGGTCGTCTTCAGCGCGAACAATGAAGCGCAGCCCACCGGCAGCATCATCCTCAACATTTACAGCGACGAGCGACCGCAAGGCGGTGCCCAGACTGGCGGCGCTCCGCTGGGTCAGGTGCGGCTGGATTACGCCCTGAGCGAGGCCAAGCCCTTCATCGTTGCAACGCCGAGCCTGATCGAAACAGGTCTCGCCCAGGGCGGCACCCAAATTGAGGCCGTGCAGGTGCAGAACAAGGGCCTGCAAGACGCGGTCAATCTGCAGTTCAGCCTGGCCAAACCCGATGGCAGTGCCGCACCTTCATGGGTCAACCTGGCCGGCCAGGTGAATGGCACGCTCGCCGTGGGCGAGCGCCGTGCAGTGGATGTCTCCTTCACGCCGCCTGCCAGCGTGGCGGAAGGCGTTTACGAGTTCCGCTTGCGAGTCAGCGGCGACAACGTCCCGCCACAAGCGATGAACATCTACGCCAGCATTACGCAAAGCGGTGCGGGTAATGCGCTGTTCAAGGCATCCGACCTCTACACCGCGACGCTCGACAGCCAGGGCCGGCTGATCGCCGGGCTGGCGGGCGCGACGGTTACGCTGCAGAACGAGGATGTCACGACGGTCACGCGCGAGCTGAAGACCGACAGCCTGGGCGAGGCCTACTTCCAGGCCGTGCCGGCGGGCCGCTACACGTACCGCGCGCGCGCCAGCAACCACCAGGAGGTGGGCGGGCGGCTGCAGATCAAGCCGGGCATCACGGTCATCGAACCCATTTTTCTCGACTACAACCTCATCACTGTCGAATGGAGCGTGCGGGAGATCACGATCACCGATCGGTATGAGATCACGATCGACGCCACTTTCGAAACCGATGTACCGGCAGCAGTGGTCGTAATGCAGCCCAGCTCGGTCAACCTGCCCAAGATGAAGGCCGGCGACGTGTTCTACGGCGAACTCACGCTCACCAATTTCGGTCTGATCCGCGCGGACCATGTCACGCAGAAGCTGCCGCCGAGCGATCCGTACTTCCGCTACGAATTCCTGGTGGAACTGCCCACGACGCTGGCGCCCAAACAGCGGGTGACGATTCCCTACCGTGTCATCGCGCTGCAGTCGCTCGATCCGGCGGACGCCGGCGGCTCCGCCACGGGCGGAGGTTGCTACAGCTACAGCGCCACCACGATCGTCAACTGCGACTACATCTGCAAAAACGGGGTGCAGGCAATCTGCACCACGCGCACCAGCTGGTTCTCGATCGACAGCAATTGCGCCACCGGTGGGGGTGGCGGTCTGGGCAGCATCGGTGGCGGCGGAGGGAGCGGCGGCGGCGCAGGCGGCACGGGCGGCTTCGGTGGCGTCAGCGGCGGCACCAGCACCTCGATCCCGCTGCCGGGCAAGAAGTGCGTCGGTATTCCGGGAGGGAAGAA
>JAMPXR010000084.1 GCA_023701085.1 Ramlibacter sp.
AAATATCTGAACGGACAACAACCGCTGGTGGGCCTGGTCGGCTGGCGCGGCATGGTCGGATCGGTCCTGATGGACCGGATGCAGGCGGAGGGCGACTTCGACCTGATCGAGCCGCTGTTCTTCTCCACCTCCAACGCCGGGGGCAAGGCGCCGGCGCAGGCCAAGAACGAGACCCAGCTGAAGGACGCGTTCGACATCGAGGCACTGAAGAAGTGCGACATCGTCATCACGGCGCAAGGGGGCGACTACACCACGGAGGTGTTCCCCAAGCTGCGCGCCACGGGCTGGAACGGCCACTGGATCGACGCGGCCTCCTCGCTGCGCATGAAAGACGACGCGGTCATCATCCTGGACCCGGTCAACATGCCCGTCATCAAGAACGCGCTCGGCAAGGGCGGGCGCAACTGGATCGGCGGCAATTGCACCGTCAGCTGCATGCTGATGGGCGTGGGCGCGCTGTACAAGGCGGGACTGGTCGAGTGGATGACCACCATGACCTACCAGGCCGCCTCCGGCGGCGGCGCGCAGCACATGCGCGAGCTGCTCACCCAGTTCGGCACGCTCAACGCCGAGGTGAAAGCCCTGCTGGCCGATCCCAAGTCGGCCATTCTCGAGATCGACCGCAAAGTCCTGGCCCGGCAGAAATCGCTCTCGGCCGACGAGATGGCGAACTTCGGCGTGCCGCTGGGCGGCTCGCTCATCCCCTGGATCGACAAGGACCTGGGCAATGGCGTCAGCCGCGAGGAATGGAAGGGCGACGCGGAGACCAACAAGATCCTGGGCCAGGGACAGTCCTTCGGCACGCCCGCCACGCCCGTGGACGGGTTCTGCGTGCGCGTGGGGGCGATGCGCTGCCACAGCCAGGCGCTGACCTTCAAGCTGAAGAAAGACGTGCCCGTGGCCGACATCGAACAGTTGATCGCGAATGACAACGCATGGGTCAAGGTCGTGCCCAACACGCGCGAAGCCACCATCAGGGACCTGACGCCGGTGGCGGTGACCGGCACGCTGGGCATCCCGGTGGGACGCATCCGCAAGCTGGCGATGGGCCCGGAGTACCTGGGCGCCTTCACCATCGGCGACCAACTGCTCTGGGGCGCGGCCGAGCCGCTGCGCAGGATGCTGCGCGTACTGCTCGAGGCATAGGCACCGCCCGATTCGCTCGCAAACAACGGCCTGTAATCAGTGGTTACAGGCCGTTGTCGCGTGACAACATCGCGTCAACGGCAACGACGCGCGACGAGACCGTTCCGAAGTTAAAACCTGTCTCAGCTTGTCAGCCTAAAACATTGATGTTATGGTCCTTTTCAGCAATTTCAGCGTCGAGGCGTTGTTCGCATGATGAGAAGAAAACTGCCTGCGGACCGAGCAATGGGGACGCAACAACCGATGAAGAGACCGCTATGGCGCGCAAGCGCGCTGGCCATCGCCACAGCCGTGCTGCTGGGATTTTCGGCATCGGATGCCAGTGCCCTCGGCTTGGGTCGCGTCACCGTCCATTCGGCCCTGGGCGAGCCGCTGCGCGCCGACATCGATATTCCGGAAATCAACGCTGAAGAGCTGGCGAGCCTGCGGGCCACCGTCGCATCGCCGGACGCCTATCGCGCCGCGGGGTTTGAATACAACCCGGCGATGGCCAACATCACCATCACGCTGCAGCGCCGGCCCGACGGCAGTCACTTTCTGCGCCTGACCAGCCCGCGCGCCGTCAACGATCCCTTCATCGACCTGATCCTGGAGGCCAGTTGGGCCTCCGGTCGCGTCGTGCGCGACTACACGATGCTGCTGGATCCGCCCAGCCTGCGGCAGAGCGCGCCGGCCGTGGCTGCCGAGGTGCCCGCGGCCGCGCCGTCCGCACGCGCGCCGTCCACGGCGGCGCCGAAGGCGACGCGCCCTTCCGCTTCGGCCGCCCCGACCGCACGCGCACCCGCCCCGCGCCAAGCCGACGACGCGAAGCCGGCAAAGGAAGATGGCAAGCAGGTGACCGTGAAGAGCGGCGACACGGCGGGCCACATCGCCGCGGCGAACAAGCCGACGAATGTCTCTCTGGATCAGATGCTGATCGCGCTGTTGCGCGGCAACCCCGATGCCTTCGTGCGCGGCAACGTCAACCGCCTGAAGGCGGGCGCCGTGCTCGAAATGCCCTCGGCCGAGCAGGTGGAACAGATTCCCGCGCCCGAGGCCCGGCAGGAGATCGTCGCGCAAAGCCGCGACTTCAATGATTTCCGCCGCCGTCTGGCGGAGGGCCTTCCGGCAACCAGCGTCGGCGGCAGCGAGCGCCAGGTGTCCGGGCGTGTACAGGCCCAGGTCGAGGAGAAACGGCCGGCCGCGACGCCGGACAAGCTGACCCTGTCCAAAGGCGCCGTGCAAGGCAAAGGCGCCGCGGACCGAATTGCCCGCGAGCGCGCGGCCCAGGACAACGCGACGCGAATCGCGGAGCTCAACAAGAACATTAGCGACCTCAACAAGCTGGGGACGTCCACCACGACGGGGCCCTCTGCGGGCGCGACCGCCGGCAAGGCCGGCGTGGCGCTGCCGGTGGGCAGCGCCAACGCGCCCAAGTCCGCCCCGGAGGCGGCCGCCGCGCCCGCGTCCAGCGTGAAGGCTGCGACGCCGGCAGCCACTGCACCCGCCCCGGTGGCTGCTGCGTCCGCCGCACCGGCCACCGCCGCAGTGGCGCCGGCCGCCCTGGCGCCGGCCGCGTCCGCTTCCGCTGCCAAACCGGCTTCGGCCCCTGCCGCAGCCGCGAGCTCGCCTGCGGACGTCACGGCCGCGGCAACGCTGGCCGCCGATACGGCGAGCCCGGCCGCCGCTGTCGCGGCGAGCGGGCCGGCTGTGGCCAGTGCTGCCGATTCCGCGGCCCCATCTGCGAGCGCCCCGGTGGCTGCCGCCAAGCCCGCCGCGTCGAAACCGCAGCTGGCCCCGCTGGTCGCGGAGACCAGCCTGGTCGACGACCTGCTGGCCAACCCCATGGTGCCGGCGTCGCTCGGGGGCGTGCTCGCGCTCCTGGTGGGCTTCGGCTTTTACCGCGCGCAGCAGCGCAAGAAGTCGACCCAGGTCGACAGTTCCTTCCTGGAGAGCCGGCTTCAGCCCGATTCGTTCTTCGGCGCCAGCGGAGGCCAGCGCATCGACACGAACGAATCGAGCGCGACCGGCGGCTCGTCGATGGTGTATTCGCCCAGCCAGCTCGACGCCGCCGGGGACGTGGACCCCGTGGCGGAAGCGGACGTCTATCTTGCCTACGGGCGCGACCTGCAGGCCGAGGAGATCCTGAAGGAAGCCATGCGGACGGCGCCCCAGCGCGTGGCCATCCACAGCAAGCTGCTGGAGATCTACGCCAAGCGGCGTGACACCAAGGCCTTCGAACAGGTCGCCTCCGAAGCTCATGCGCTCACGCGTGCAGAGGGCCCGGAATGGGACCATATCTGCGAACTGGGCCGCGACCTGGACGCGTCCAACCCGCTGTACCGGCCGGGCGGCCAGCCCGCCAGGATGGCGCCGCGTGCCGCGGACTCAGGTGGACCCGCCGGTCTCGCGCCCGCCGCCGCGCAAACACCGGCCATCGCCGCCGCTGCGGCCGCGCCGGTCGACCTGGACCTGGACCTGGATTTTTCGATCGGCGAAGCGCCGACGGCCAAGCCGGCCAAAGCCTCGCTGTCCACGACGCAGCCGATCCCGGCGCAGGTCGCCGAGCCGATGCCTGCGCTGGACCTGAATTTCGGTGCAAACCCCGTCGCGGCCGCCCCCCCGGCGGCCCCGGTGCCCGCGCCCGCCTCGCCGAACAAGGCGGTGAGCTTCGAGGCACCGAAGCTGGACGGCCCGGGCAACGAGCTCAACCTCACGCAGCCGATCAAGGCCCTGGCCTCTGCAGCGCCTGCGCCTGCCGCCGAATCCGGCATGATCGAATTCGATCTGGGCGACCTTTCCCTGGACCTGGGCACCCCGCCCGCCCCGGCGGCCACCCCGCCCGCCCGCGCGGCCGCCGAGCCCCTGCAGGAGGCGTTCGACAGTACCGCGGGCGGCTCGCTCGACGCCGGCGGGACGCAGGGCGACGGCGACGACCCCCTGGCGACCAAGCTCGCGCTGGCCCAGGAATTCAACGCCATCGGCGACCCCGACGGTGCGCGCAGCCTGGCGCAGGAAGTGCTCGCCGAAGCGTCGGGCGACCTGAAGCAGAAGGCCCAGCGCTTCCTCGCGGAAATCGCCTGACGCGCCGCATTGCAGCCAACCTGAAGGCCCGCCCATGAGGCTGGCACTGGGCATCAGCTATCACGGACAGGCGTACGATGGCTGGCAAAGCCAACCCTCGGGGCGCACCGTACAGGACCGGCTGGAGGCCGCCCTCGGCGCCTTCACCACCCAGCCCGTCTCCACCATTTGCGCCGGGCGCACGGACGCCGGGGTGCACGCCCTGATGCAGGTCGTGCACTTCGACACGACGGTCCAGCGCGAGGACTTCTCCTGGGTCCGCGGCACCAACCGCTTCCTGCCGCCCGACATCGCCGTGCAGTGGGCCCGGCCGGTCCCGCAGTCATTCCACGCCCGCGCCAGCGCGACGGCGCGCCGCTACACCTATGTGGTGCTCGAGTCGCCCGTGCGGCCGAGCATCGAGGCCGGCCGTGCGGGCTGGGTGTTCCGCCCGCTGGACGGCGCCGCGATGCAACAAGCCGCCGCGCTGCTGCTGGGCACACACGACTTCAGCTCTTTCCGGGCCGCCGCCTGCCAGGCGAAATCGCCGGTCAAGACCATGACCCGCGTGGACATCGCCCGCCATGGCAGCTATTGGCGCTTCGATTTCGAAGCGGACGCGTTCCTGCACCACATGATCCGCAACATCATGGGTTGCCTGGTGGCGATCGGCCAAGGGCAGCGGACGTCCGAATGGATGAGCGAGGTCCTGGCGGCGCGCGACCGCGATGCCGCCGCGCCCACGTTCCCGCCCGACGGCTTGTACTTCGCCGGTCCGCGCTACGGCCCGGAATGGAGCCTGCCGAGCCGCACGCCTGCGTATGATTGGATTCCATGAGCCCTCCCCCGAAGCGCCTTCGGCGATGCCCCCTCGGGCTTCGCCCTCTCCCCCTCAAGGGGGCGCCACCAGCGGCCCGGCGGAGCCGGTTCCGCGGTGGCCCGCGCATTGGCCGCGTGCTTTCGTGCGCCACGGGTGGTGCGCAGCGACATGGAAACAGCCATGAATGCAGCTGATGCCAGCGCGCGCCGCACCCGGATCAAGATCTGCGGCCTCACGCGCGAACAGGACCTGGACGCCGCGGTCGAAGCCGGCGCGGATGCGGTGGGCTTCGTGCTGTACGGCAAGAGCCGGCGCTGCGTGACGCCCCGGCGCGCCGCGCAGCTCGCGCGCCGCCTGCCGCCCTTCGTCACGCCGGTTCTGCTGTTCGTGAACGAGCGACCCGACAGCGTGCTGGCCGCCTGCGAACAGGTGGGAGGCGCCATGATCCAGTTCCACGGCGACGAGACGCCGCGCCAGTGCCTGGCCGCCAGCGCGGACGGCCGGCATCCTTTCATGCGGGCAGCGCGAATCCCCGCCGACCCGGCCACGCCTTTCGACTTGGTAGAATTCGCCGCTTCCTATCCACAGGCCCAGGCCATCCTGCTCGACGCCCATGTCGAGGGGTACGGCGGCGGCGGGAAAGTCTTCGATTGGTCACGTCTTCCTCCAAGCGTCAGCTGTCACATCGTTTTGTCTGGTGGACTCACGCCTGCAAACGTGACCGATGGCATCGTGCAGGTGCGGCCGCGTTGTAAGACGCTGGCCGTCGATGTGAGCTCCGGCGTCGAGCCTGATGGCCCCGGCCATCAGGGCATCAAGGACCCGGAAAAGATCCATCGGTTTGTCGCGGCCGTGCGCGCCGCCGACAGGCTTCTTGCCATGAACCCACATGCCCACTTACCAGCAACCTGACCCGGCGGGTCATTTCGGCATCTACGGCGGCAGCTTCGTCAGCGAGACGCTGACCCACGCCATCGGCGAACTGCGCGACGCGTACGCGAAGTACCGCGACGATCCGGACTTCCTCGCCGAATTCCGCGACGAACTCAAGCACTACGTCGGCCGCCCCTCGCCGGTCTACCACGCCGCCCGCATGAGCCGCGAACAGGGCGGCGCGCAAATCTATCTCAAGCGCGAGGACCTGAACCACACCGGCGCACACAAGATCAACAACGTGATCGGACAGGCCATGCTGGCGCGCCGCATGGGCAAGCCGCGCGTGATCGCGGAAACCGGCGCGGGGCAGCACGGGGTGGCCACGGCGACGATCTGCGCGCGTTACGGTCTCGAATGCGTGGTCTACATGGGCAGCGAGGACGTGAAGCGCCAGAGCCCCAACGTCTACCGCATGAACCTGCTGGGCGCCACGGTGGTGCCCGTGGAATCGGGCAGCAGGACGCTCAAGGACGCGCTCAACGAAGCCATGCGCGACTGGGTCACCCACGTCGAGAACACCTTCTACATCATCGGCACCGTGGCCGGCCCGCATCCGTATCCCATGATGGTGCGCGACTTCCAGAGCGTGATTGGCGAGGAGTGCCTGGCGCAGATGCCGGAAATGACGGATGGCGCGCAGCCGGACGCGGTGGTCGCCTGCGTGGGCGGCGGCAGCAACGCCATGGGGATCTTCCATCCCTATATCCCCTTCGAAAACACGCGCCTGATCGGGGTGGAGGCCGCCGGCGAAGGCCTGGACAGCGGCAAGCATGCCGCCTCGCTGCTACGCGGCTCGCCCGGGGTGCTGCACGGCAACCGCACCTACATCCTGCAGGACGAGAACGGCCAGATCACCGAAACGCACAGCGTCAGCGCCGGACTGGACTATCCGGGCGTGGGCCCGGAGCACGCGTGGCTCAAGGACAGCGGCCGGGCCGACTACGTGGGCATCACGGACGGCGAGGCGCTGGAAGCCTTTCATTACCTGTGCCGCACCGAAGGCATCATCCCCGCGCTGGAATCCAGCCATGCCATCGCCTACGCCATGAAGCTGGCGCGCACCATGAGGCCGGATCAGCACATCCTGGTGAACCTGTCGGGCCGGGGCGACAAGGACATCGGCACCGTGGCCGACCTGGCGGGTGTCGATTTCTACGACCGGCCGTCGATGCGCGGGCTGCGCGTCAAAGGCGGCAAGCCATGAGCCGGATTGCCTCGACATTCGCCGGCCTGCGGGCGCGCGGCCGCAAGGCGCTGATCCCGTACGTGACCGCCGGCTTTCCGTTTGCCGACATCACGCCCGAGCTGATGCACGGGATGGTGGACGCCGGAGCCGACGTGATCGAGCTGGGCGTGCCGTTCTCGGATCCCATGGCCGATGGACCGGTAATCCAGGCCGCCGGCGAAAAAGCGCTGGCGCTGGGCATAGGAATGCGGCAGGTGCTGGCGATGGTGCGCGCCTTCCGCGCGCGCGACGACGTGACGCCGGTGGTCCTGATGGGATATGCCAATCCGATAGAGCGCTACGACCTCCTGAACGGCAAGGACGCATTCATCCGCGATGCCGCCGCGGCGGGCGTCGACGGCGTTCTCGTCGTGGACTACCCGCCGGAGGAATGCGGGGCCTTCGCCGCCAAGCTCAAGGCCAGCGGCCTGGACCTGATCTTCCTGCTGGCCCCCACCAGCACCGAGGAACGCATGCAGCAGGTGGCCCGGATCGCCAGCGGCTACGTCTACTACGTCTCGCTCAAGGGCGTGACCGGCGCCGGCCACCTGGACACGGGCGCCGTCGAATCGATGCTGCCGCGCATCCGGCGGCATGTGCACATTCCGGTGGGCGTGGGATTCGGCATTCGCGACGCGGCGACGGCGCGCGCCATCGGCCGGGTTGCCGACGCCGTGGTCATCGGCACGAAGATCATCCAGCTGATCGAGGACGCGCCGCGCGAAGACGTGGTGCCGGTGGCCGCCAGTTTCCTGGCCGGGATCCGCCGGGCACTGGACGCATAGAATCACGGCCGGGGTGCTCTAGCGGCCACAGCGGCTGCCGGCGTCCCGGCCCAAGGAGCGATACACGATGAGCTGGCTCGAAAAACTTCTGCCCCCCAAGATCCAGCCGACCGATCCGGCCGAGCGGCGCCAGGTGCCCGAGGGCCTGTGGGTCAAGTGCCCCAGCTGCGAAGGCGTGCTGTACAAGACCGACCTGGAGCAGAACCAGAACGTCTGCCCGACCTGCGGCCATCACCATCGCCTCGGCGCGCGCGCCCGCCTGAACGCCTTCCTCGATCCCGAGGGCCGCTATGAAGTCGGTCAGGAAGTGCTGCCGGTGGACGCCCTCAAGTTCAAGGACAGCCGCAAGTATCCCGAGCGCCTCAAGGAAGCCCTTGAAAGCACGGGTGAGACCGATGCGCTGGTCGTCATGGGCGGGGCCGTGCACAGCATCAGCCTGGTGGCCGCCGCCTTCGAATTCGATTTCATGGGCGGCAGCATGGGCAGCGTCGTGGGCGAGCGCTTCGTGCGCGGCGTCGAGTCGGCGATCGAACAGAAGGTGCCGTTCGTGTGCTTCACGGCCACCGGCGGCGCGCGCATGCAGGAGGGCCTGCTGTCGCTGATGCAGATGGCCAAGACCAATGCATCCCTGACGCGGCTGGCCAAGAAAGGGCTGCCGTACGTGAGCGTGCTGACCGATCCGACGATGGGCGGCGTCAGCGCGGGTTTTGCCTTCGTCGGCGACATCGTGATCGCCGAGCCCAAGGCCCTGATCGGCTTTGCCGGGCCCCGGGTGATCGAATCGACCGTGCGCGTCAC
>JAMPXR010000085.1 GCA_023701085.1 Ramlibacter sp.
GGTCCAGGATCACCGGCGCCTCCGCGTGGTTCATGCCCGCGGTCGGTTCGTCGAACATGAACACCGAGGGTTCCAGCGCCATGAGCAGCGCGACCTCCAGCTTGCGCTGATCGCCGTGCGGCAGGCTGGCCACCAGTTCGTGCTCCCGGGCCTTGAGCGCCACCGCCGCCAGGATGGCGTCCGCCCTCACGGTCAGCGCCTCGTGGTCGCTCCAGACGCTCCACAGGTTGAAGCCGCGCCGGTGCCGGCCCGCACGGGCCGCCTGCACCGCCAGCCGCACGTTTTCCAGCACCGTCAGGCGCGGAAAAAGATTGGTGAGCTGGAACGCGCGTCCCAGGCCGGCATGCGTGCGCTGCGACGCGGACAGGCCGGAGATGTCGCGGCCGTCGAGCGTCACCTGCCCTGCGCTGGCCTTGAGTTGGCCTGAGATCAGGTTGAAGTAGGTCGTCTTGCCCGCGCCGTTCGGGCCCACGATGGCCGTGAGCGTGCCCGGCTGGAAGGAGCAGGTCACGCCATTGACCGCCACATGGCCGCCGAAGCGGATGGTGAGATCGCGGGTGGCAAGCAGGCTCATGGTGAAATGTCGGATTTCCTGGGGTGTCGGGTGCCGGTCACGCGAGCGCGGCACTCGTCGCGGTGTCATGCCGGACCTGATCCGGCATCCACCTGGATTGCGTGTCAAGCCCGCATGACGAGGCGCGCGGGCGCGCGCCGGTGCGGCCGCCTACCGCTTGTTCCGGATCGGGATCTGCAGCTCTTCCGGCTTGATGACCCGTACCAGCTCCGGCACGGCCCATGCGACCGCCGGGTCGTTCTTGATCTTGAAGTGGTACATCTCCTGCATGGCCTGGTGGTCTTCCTTGCGGAAAGTCATCTTGCCCTTGGGCGTGTCGAAGCTCATGCCTTCCATGGCCGTGATCAGCTTCTCGGAGCTGGTGTCGCCGTTGGTCTTCTTCAGCGCCTCGACGATCGCCATCGCCGCGCTCATGCCGCCGGCCGTGAAGAAATCAGGGGGCGTCTTCAGGCGGGTGTAATGATTGGCCACCAGCCATTCGTTGACCTTGTTCTTCGGGATGCCATAGTAGTAGTACAGCGCACCCTCCATGCCCTCGAACTGCTTGTACGCGACCATCACAGGCAGGATGTTTCCTCCCGTCGCCACTTCGATGCCGTAGCGCCTCTTGAGGTCGAGGTCGGCAATTTTCGGGAAGGGCGTGGGACTGCCGGACCAGCCCACGGAAATGAACTTGCGCCCCGGCTGGTCCTTCAGCTTGTCGATGATGCGCTGGAGGCCGGCGGTGAAATCGGTGGTGCCGACGGGCAGGTATTCCTCATGTGCCACCTTCGCTTTCTTGATGAACTCCTTGGCCGCCTTCACGCCGTCGCGGCCGAATGCATTGTCGTTGGCCAGGAAAGCGACCACGTTGTTGCTCTGGTCGAGGGCCGCCGCGTTGGCTGCCGCGTCCTGGCTCGAACTGCGGCCCGTGCGGAAGATGTAGCGGTTCCACTTGTCGCCCGTGATGCTGTCCGCCACCGCGGGTTCGACCAGCAGGATCTTTTTGTATTCCTCGGCCACGGGCAGCATCGCCAGCGCCACCGGGCTGCCGGTGGTGCCAACCGCGATGTCGACCTTGTCGTCGGCATAGGCCTGGGCCAGCAGCGACTTGCCCACGTCGGGCTTGCCCTGGTCGTCCTTCTCGATGATGACGATCTTGCGTCCCGCCACCGTGTTGGTGCCATTCGTCGCGTATTCCAGGCCCATCTGGAAGCCGGTCAACATTTGCTTGGCGTAGGCCTCCAGGGGGCCGGTCTTGCCCTGGATCACGGCGATCTTGATGTCCTTGGCCTGGCCGAAGGCCGTGGGCAAGGTGAACGCGGAAACTGCGAGCGCGGCGAGCGCAACCCAGGTGCGACGTTGCATGAAATGTCTCCTTCTCTTCACTGCGTCAATGAACGAACAACCAATGCACGGGACGTGCCAGGAAAAAGATCCTTGATTTCTCTAAAGTTTTTTCCCTGACTCAACAAAGTGTATGGTTATCAGGCGATCTTGAGTGTCTTTTTACCGGACAAAGCCCTAATTTCAGACACAGTCTCGAGCCGTTCATACAACTTCGCGCGTGAGATGCCAAGCAGCTTGGCGGCCGCCAGCTTGTTGCCCCCGGTGGCCCGAAGCGCGGCTTCGATGGCACGCCGCTCGACCTGCGCCACCTGCTCCGCCAGGGGCCGCAGCGCCTGCGCGGGCGAAGCGTCCGGCTGCGAGCCGACGGCCGGCGGTGCGATGTGCCTGACCCCCGACTCGCGCAGGACCGCGGCAAGATGTTGAACTTCGACATGCTGCGAATCGCTTCGCATTGCGGCCTGTTCGATCACGTTGCGCAGTTCGCGGATGTTGCCGCGCCAGGATTGCGCCGACAGCAAGGCGACGGCATCGGTGCCGAGTTCCGGCGGCGGCATGCCGCTGCGCAAGCCGACGTCCTCGGCCAGCAGTTCGACCAGCGCCGGGATGTCGCTCCTGCGCTCGCGCAGCGGGGGCACACGGATCGGCAGCACGTTCAGCCGGTAATACAGGTCCTCGCGGAACCGGCCTTCGCGCACCAGCGCCGCCAGGTCGCGCGAGGTGGCGGCGATCACGCGCGCGTCGAACGCCACCAGCTTGTTGGAACCCAGCGGCTCGATCTCGCCTTCCTGCAGCGCGCGCAGCAGCTTGGGCTGCAGGCGCAGCGGCATGTCGCCGATCTCGTCGAGGAACAGGGTGCCGCTATGCGCCAGCTTGAACTTGCCGTCGCGGCCCTTGCGGTCGGCTCCGGTGTACGCACCGGGCGCGACGCCGAAGAACTCCGCTTCGAGCAGCGTGTCCGGGACGGCCGCGATGTTGACGCTGACCAGCGGGCCGCCGGCGCGTGCCGAGGCCGCGTGGATCGCGTGCGCCAGCAACTCCTTGCCGGTTCCCGTTTCGCCCAGCAGCAGCACCGGGCTGGACGATTGCGCCGCCCGGCGCGCCTGCCGCTTCACTTCGACGGCGGGCGCACTGGTCCCGACAAAGCTGGCCAGGGTGTACTTGGTCCGGCGCCGGCTCGCCAGTTCCCGGCGGGCGTCGTCCAGGTCGCGCTGCAACAGGGCGAACTTGCTGATCAGCGGCTGCAAGGTGGTCTCGGGATCGTCGAACAGCACGATGCCGATCGCGCCAATGAGTTCGCCGCTCTGGTCGTCGCGCAGCGGGATGCGGCTGACCACGAAGGTGCCGGCCCGGTTGGTGAGCAGGTCGATCAGGATCGGCTGGCCCGTCTCCAGCACGCGCCGCATCTGGGTGTTGGGCACCACGTCCTCGACCATGTGGCCGACCACCTGCTGCGCCGACGAAAAACCGAGCGCGGGCAGGAAGCGCTTGTAGCCCTCGTTGAGCCAGACGATGCGGCCCGTGCGGTCCACCAGGAACATGCCCTGGCTGATGCTGGAGAACAGGTGGAACATGGACCGCGCGGCCAGCTCCAGGATGCTCTGGCCGTCGCGCGGCAGGGAATCCGTTTCTTGCATGCGCGGATATTACCCCGCTCTCACGCGGGGTTCAGGCGGGGGCCGGGGGCTGCTTGCGGCCCTGCATGAACTTGTACAGGCGCGGCAGCAGCAGCACGGCCAGGATGAGCGCCACCAGCGCCGCCGACATCGGGCGGTCCAGGAAGACCATCGCGCTGCCCTCGCCGATGGAGACGGCGTTGCGCAACTGCGCTTCAGCCAGCGGCCCCAGGATCATCCCCACGACGACGGGAGCGGTCGGAAAATCGAATCGCCGCATCAGCACGCCGACCACGCCGATCCCCCACAGCAGGACCAGGTCGAACGCGCTCTGGCGCATCCCGTAGGCGCCGACCGTCGCGAAGATCAGAATGCCCGCGTACAGCTGCGGCTTGGGGATCTTCAGCAGCTTGACCCACAGGCCGACCATCGGCAGATTCAGCACCAGCAGCATGACGTTGCCGATGTACAAGGAGGCGATCAGCGCCCACACCAGGGCGGCCGAACTGGTGAACAGCTGGGGACCGGGCTGGATGCCGTAGTTCTGGAAGGCCCCGAGCAGGATCGCCGTGGTGCTGGAGATCGGGATGCCCAGTGTCAGCAGCGGGATCATGGCGGTGGTCACCGTCGCGTTGTTGGCCGCCTCCGGCCCCGCCACGCCCTCGATCGCGCCGGCGGCGCCGAACTCGGCCAGATCGTCGCCCTTGGCGAGCTTCTTCTCCACGGCATAGCTCAGGAAGGTGGGGATCTCGGTGCCGCCGGCCGGCACACAGCCGAACGGCGCACCGATCGCCGTGGCGCGCAGCCACGCCGGGGCCGATCGCCTCCAGTCGCGCGCGGTCATGTAGACCTTGCTCATCCGGTTCCGCGTCTCGACCACGCGCCCTTCGTAGAGGGCGAAATAGAGCACTTCGGCGACGGCGAACAGGCCCACGGCGACCAGGACGATCTCGATCCCGTCGAGCAGCTCCGGGATGCCGAAGGTGTAGCGCGCCTGCCCGGAAATCTGGTCCAGGCCGATCAGCCCCAGCGCGAGCCCGGCGAACAGCGCGGCCATGCCGCGCAAGGTGCTCTTGCCCAGCACGGCGCTCACCGTGGTGAATGCCAGCACCATCAGCAGGAAATATTCCGGCGGCCCGAGCTTCACGGCGAAATCCGCCACCGCCGGCGCGAACAGGGTCACGATCGCCGTTCCGATCGATCCCGCGACGAACGAGCCGATGGCGGACGTCGCGAGCGCCGCGCCGGCCCGGCCGCTCTTGGCCATCCGGTTGCCTTCCATGGCCGTGACCATGCTGGCCGTCTCGCCGGGTGTGTTCAGCAAAATGGAGGTGGTCGAGCCGCCGTACATCGCGCCGTAGTAGATGCCGGCGAAGAAGATCATGGAAGCCGTGATGTCCACCTTCGCCGTGATGGGCAGCAGCATCGCGACCGCCACCGCCGGACCGATGCCCGGCAGGACGCCCACGGCGGTGCCCAGCACGCAGCCCACGAGGCACCACAGCAGGTTGTTGAACGTGATCGCGGTCGCGAAGCCTTGCATTAACGCGCTGAAGATGTCCATGTCAGCTTCCCCATGACGCTGCGCGCCGCCGGCGATGCATGAAGCAGCGGTTTTCTTCGCGGGCCACCGCGGAACCGGCTTCGCCGGGCCGCTGGTGGCGCCCCTTGAGGGGAGGCGCCGCAGGCGCTTCGGGGTGGTCTTTCATCTCAGATCCAGCCGGTGTTGGTCAGGCCGGGCAGGTTGATGGCCAGGAATTGCGTGAACGTCCAGAACACCGGCGCCGCGATCAGCAGGCCCGTCGCCGCGTCCACCAACAGGGTGCGCGGCGCGCTGGGGGCGGCCTGGCCACTGGCGCGGCGCATGCCCTGGACCGCCAGCAGGTAGCACAGCGCGCAGCTCAGGATGAAGCCGATGGTCGTGATCAGGGCCGCGTTGGCCAGCATGCCCGCGGACACCCAGACCAGTCCCGGCCACCAGCCGGTCGCAGCCCCGGACGGCTCCTCCAGTTCCCGGAAGCCGCCAGTCAGGGCCTCGCGCACCATCAGCACGCCGCACGCGGCCAGCACGACGGCCACGACCCAGGGCAGGAAATTGGGGCCGACGCCGCCATAACCGGCGGCGGCGGGAATGCTGATCGCGCCCGCGGCCAGCGCCACCCCGAGCATCAGCACCCCCGCGCCGACCAGGGCCTGCACCAGCTTTGAATCGGTTCGTGAAGCCATGATGCGGTCCCCTTCCGCCCCGTCCACAAGAAAATCGCCCGGCGAACCGGGCGGATCGATCAGGCCGCGCCGGTCACACCATGCCGGACTTGACCATGGTGGCCCGCAGGCTCGCGAACTCGTCGTCCACGAACTTCTCGAATGCCGGGCCGCTCAGGACGGCGGGTGTCCAGCTGTTCTTCTCGAGCGACTCGGCCCACGACTTGGTCTTGAGCGCGGCCAGCACCATGTCGGTGAGCGCCTTGCGCTGCGCGGCGGTGACGCCGGGCGCGCCATAGACGCCGCGCCAGTTGCCGATTTCCACGTTGATGCCCTGCTCCTTGAGCGTGGGAACGTTCACGCCTTTCAGGCGCGTGCCGGAGGTGACCGCGATCGGCTTCATCTTGCCGGCGGCGATGTACTCGGCGAACTCGCTGTAGCCGCTGCCGCCGATCGTGACATTGCCCCCGAGGATGGCCGCCGTCGCCTCTCCGCCGCCGCGGAAGGCCACGTAGTTGATCTTGGACGGGTCCACGCCCACTTCGCGCGCGATCATCGCCGCCGCGATGTGCTCGGTCGAGCCGCGCGAGCCGCCGCCCCATTTCACGCTGCCCGGGTCCTTCTTGAGCTGCGCGATGACGTCGGCCATGGTCTTGAACTGCGAGTTGCCGGGCAGGACGAACACGTTGTATTCGCTGGTCAGCCGCGCGATGGGCGTGGCCTGCGACAGGCTGACCGGCGGCTTGCCGGTGATGATGCCGCCCAGCATCACGGCGCCCATCACCATCAAGGCGTTGGGGTCGCCCTTGCTGCTGTTGACGAACTGCGCCAGGCCCAGCGCGCCGGCGGCGCCGCCCTTGTTGTCGTAGGTGACGTTGTCAGCCGCCTTGGCTTCCAGCAAGGCCTTGCCCAGGGCACGGCCGGTGGTGTCCCAGCCGCCGCCCGGATTGGCGGGAATCATCATCTTCACGCTGGCCCCCGCGAGCGCGGAAAGCGGCAGCCCCCCCGCAGCGGCCAGGGCCGCCAGGGATTTCAGAAACGTGTCTCGACGCATGGGTTGGCTCCTTGTGATCCGATTCGAACGCTCGCATGATGCGCCGCTTGCCTGTCAAACGGCTGTCCGCCGCATTGGGGAAACTACTAGCAGCGGATAATCCGGGTGCCCGATGAAAGTCCTGCTGGTCGAAGACGACCCCGCCATGCGCAGCACCCTGGAGCGCGCCCTCGGCCGCCGCGGCCTGCGCGTGGACGTCTGCGGCGACGGCGCCCGCGCGCTGGCGGCCTGGCGCGAATCCGCCCCGAACGTGGTGATCCTGGACCTGACGCTGCCTGGGCTGGACGGCCTGCAGGTGCTGGAACAGGCCCGCCGCGGCGGCATGGACACGCCCGTCCTCATCCTCACCGCCCGCGGCACGGTGGGAGACCGGGTGATCGGTCTGAACACGGGCGCGGACGACTACCTGCCCAAGCCATTCGACCTGGACGAACTCGTCGCCAGGCTGCAGGCGCTGGGGCGCCGCCGCGGAGACACACGCGATGACCCGGCGGCCCGGGCGTTGAACGTCGGCCGCCTGCGCCTGGAAAAGGAAAGCGGCGCCGTGTACTTCGGCGACGAGGTGCTGGAACTCACGCCGCGGGAAACCGCCTTGCTGCAAGCGCTGATGGGCAGGCCGGGCCATGCGGTGCCGAAGGAGAAACTGTTCGAGCTGGTGTTTCCGGGCCAGGACGATGTCCACTACGAGGCGATCGAGGTGGTGGTGTACCGCTTGCGCAAGAAGCTGGCCCACACCGGCACCACGCTGATGACCCTGCGAGGGCTGGGCTACCTGCTCAAGTCCGCATGAGGCGCGCCATCTCGCTTCGAACCTACCTGCTGCTGGGCATCCTGCTGCCGGTGATCGGGCTCATCGTCGCGAACACGGCCAGTCTCTACGCCCAGGCGCTGGCGGCGGTGAACACGGCCTACGACCGCACGCTGCTGGCCTCGGCCAAGGTGATCGGCGAGCAGCTCGACGTGGAAGGCTACGACGAACTCGCGCGGCTGCGCGCCACGGTGCCCTATTCCGCGCTCGAAGCCTTCGAAGCCGACAACCGCAGCCGCCTGTTCTATCGGGTGTCCGGCCTGGGCGGCGAACTGGTGTCCGGATTCGCGCAACTGCCGTTCTGGCGCGGCAAGCTGCCGCAGCGCCCGCCCTACGCGGCGCTGGTGGATTTCTACGACGACCGGTTCGGGGACGAGGAGGTCCGGGTGGCCGTGCTGCTGCAGCCCGTGGCCGGCCTGAACGGCAGAGGCATGGCGGTCGTGCAGGTGGCCGAGACGCTGGAGCTGCGCCGCACCCTGGCGCGCCAGATCCTGTTCGACACGATCTGGCGCCAGGCCCTGCTGGTGGCGGTGATCGCGCTGGTGGCCGCTTTCGTGGTCCAGCGCGGCATGCGGCCGGTCCATCGCCTCAGCGACCGGCTGCAGGCCCGCGCCGAAGGCGACCTGACCCCGATCTGCGCACCCGACGCGCCGCGCGAGCTGCTGCCCCTGGTGGACGCGACGAACCAGGTGATGAGCCGGCTCGCGCACCTGCTGGACAACCAGAAGAGGTTCGTGCGAGACACGGCACACCAGCTGCGCACGCCGCTGGCGGTGCTCAAGACACAGGTGCAGTCCGCCCTGCACGGCGACATCGAACCGCGGCTGGCGCTGGTCGAGATCGAGGACACGGTCGCGCGCGCCACCGTGCTGGCCAACCAGATGCTTTCGCTGGCCAAGGTCGAGCAATTGCGCCAGCAGCCCGACACCCGGGTCCACGACCTGTCCGGCGTGGCGCGTTCGGTGGCCCTGGAGCTGTCGCCGCTGATGGCCGACAAGGATCTCGACTTCGAGATCGCCACGGTGGCGGCGCCGGTGCGTTCCCACGAATGGATGCTGCGCGAACTCACCCGCAACCTGCTGCACAACGCGATCAAGCACAGCCCCAGCGGCGGCGCACTGGCCGTGCGGGTGGCGGCGGA
>JAMPXR010000086.1 GCA_023701085.1 Ramlibacter sp.
TACCGCATCCTGGTCGACGAGATCGACTTCCCGCCCGAGGACATCATCTTCGACCCCAACATCTTCGCGATCGCCACCGGCATCGAGGAGCACAACAACTACGCGGTCGACTTCATCAACGCGACCCGCTGGATCAAGCAGCACCTGCCGGGCGCCAAGGTGTCGGGCGGCGTGTCCAACGTGAGCTTCAGCTTCCGCGGCAACGACCCGGTGCGCGAGGCCATCCACACGGTGTTCCTCTACCACGCGATCCAGGCCGGCATGGACATGGGCATCGTCAACGCGGGCATGATCGGCGTGTACGACGAGCTCGATGCGCAGCTGCGCGAACGCGTCGAGGATGTCGTGCTCAACCGGCGTTCCGACGCGGGCGAGCGACTGGTGGAGATCGCCGAGTCGGCCAAGGGCGCGTCCCGGGACGACGCGAAGAAAAACGAATGGCGCGCGGGCAGCGTGGAACAGCGCCTGTCGCATGCGTTGGTCGCCGGCATCACCGACTTCATCGTCCAGGATACCGAGGAGGCCTGGCAGGCCGTGCGCGCCCGGGGCGGCCGGCCGCTGCACGTGATCGAAGGCCCGCTGATGGACGGCATGAACATCGTGGGCGACCTGTTCGGGCAGGGCAAGATGTTCCTGCCGCAGGTGGTGAAGTCGGCCCGCGTGATGAAGCAGGCGGTCGCCCACCTGATCCCTTACATCGAGGAGGAAAAGAAGCAGCAGGCGGCCGCGGGCGAGGACGTCAAGGCCAAGGGCAAGATCGTGATCGCCACCGTCAAGGGGGACGTGCACGACATCGGCAAGAACATCGTGACGGTGGTGCTCCAGTGCAACAACTTCGAAGTGGTGAACATGGGCGTGATGGTGCCCTGCCACGAGATCCTGGCGCGCGCCAAGGTGGAGGGCGCCGACATCGTCGGCCTGTCGGGCCTGATCACGCCGTCGCTGGAGGAAATGCAGTACGTCGCCGGCGAGATGCAGAAGGACGAGCATTTCCGGATGCGCAAGATCCCGCTGCTGATCGGCGGCGCGACCACCAGCCGCGTCCACACCGCCGTGAAGATCGCGCCCCATTACGACGGGCCGGTGGTGTACGTGCCCGATGCGTCGCGCAGCGTAAGCGTGGCGCAGGGCCTGCTGTCCGACCAGGCGGCCCGCTACATCGCCGAAGTCAACGCCGACTACGACAAGGTGCGCGCGCTGCACGCCAACAAGAAGCAGGTGCCGCTGTGGCCGCTGGCCCGGGCGCGCGCCAACAAGACGCGCATCGCCTGGGCGGACTATGCGCCGCCCGTGCCCAAATTCCTGGGCCGTCGCGTGTTCAGGAATTTCGACCTGGCCGAGCTCGCGAAATACATCGACTGGGGGCCGTTCTTCCAGACCTGGGACCTGGCCGGGCCGTTCCCCGCCATCCTCAAGGACGAAGTGGTCGGCACCGAGGCCGTGCGCGTGTACGCCGACGGCCAACGCATGCTCAAGCGCCTGATCGAGGGGCGCTGGCTCACGGCCAGCGGGGTGATGGGCTTCTGGCCGGCCAACAGCGTGAACGATGACGACATCGTGCTCTACACCGACGAATCGCGCCGCGACGCGGCCATGACCTGGTACGGCCTGCGCCAGCAGGCCGAAAAGCAGGAGGTCCAGGGCACGATGCGCCCCAGCCGCTGCCTCGCCGATTTCGTCGCGCCCGCGGGTGTGGCGGCCGACTATGTCGGCATCTTCGCGGTGACAGCGGGCCTGGGCGTGGAGAAGAAGGAAAAATATTTCCTCGACGACCACGACGACTACTCGGCCATCATGCTCAAGGCCCTGGCCGACCGCCTGGCCGAAGCCTTCGCCGAAGCGCTGCACGAGCGCGTGCGCCGCGACCTGTGGGGCTACGCGCCGGACGAAGCGCTGACGCTGGAGGAGCAGATCGGCGAGCAATACCGCGGCATCCGGCCCGCGCCCGGCTATCCGGCCTGCCCGGACCACAGCGTCAAGCAGGACATGTTCGAATTGCTGCAGGCGGCGCAGGTCGGCATGGGGCTGACCGAGAGCCTGGCGATGACGCCGGCGGCCAGCGTCAGCGGCTTCTACCTGAGCCATCCCGACAGCCGCTACTTCAACGTGGGGAAGATCGGCCAGGACCAGTTGCAGGACCAGGCCCGGCGCCGCGGCGCCGAGGTGGCACGGCTGCAGCGGCTGCTCGCGCCCAATCTGTGACAAATGGTTGCCTGCTCGGCCGTGGGCGCCACGGTCCCGCTACCCTTGGAGGCTTGATTCACAACCTCCAAGCGATGCCATGAAAAAGATCCTTGCCGCCGTGTTGCTTTCGGCCGCCGCCGGCGCCGCCTTCGCGCAAACCCCTGCCGCGCCCGCCAACGGCGGCGTCTTGTGCAGCAGTTGCGGCACGGTGGAGTCGGTCCGGCAGGAAACGCGCAAAGGCAAGGGCGGCGCGGCGGGCATCGTGGGCGGCGCCGTGGTGGGAGGGCTGCTGGGCAACCAGATCGGCAAGGGCACGGGCCGGACGGTGGCCACCGTGGGCGGCGCTGCCGCTGGCGGCTACGTCGGCAACGAAGTGCAGAAAAGGGTCACCAGCAAGAAGGTCTGGGTGACCCGGGTGCGGATGAAGGACGGCAGCATCAGGACCTTCGAGCAACCGGCGCAGCCGACATGGACGGCCGGTTCGGTGGTCAAAGCCACCGGCCAAACCCTGCGCAAGGTCTGAAGTGGACGGGGCGCTCCCGCTGGGCCGGCGTGCAGCGTGCGGAGTGCGGCGTGCGGCCCCGCGACGCGCGGCGTCGTGCGCTGACGCGCGCCGGCTTCAGGTCATGACCAGCGCTCGGCGCTGCGCCAACAGCAGCGCCAGCACCGCCACCACGCTCAGGGCCAGCAGCAGCCACAGGCCCGGCGCGTAGCCCCGTTCGGGGCTCCACAACAAACCGAGCGCCCAAGGGGCGAGCGCGCGCGCCAGCGCCATCGGCAGGCCCAGGGCGCCGTTGAGCGAAGCGACATGCTCGCGGTTCACGTACTGCGCGATGGCCGTGCCCTTGACGATCGTGAGCATGCCGTTGCCCAGGCCATAGAGCAGCACGAACAGCAGCGCGGCCCACGGGTGGCCCGCGCCGGCCAGCAGGGCGGCCAGGCCCAGCGGAATCAGGACAGGGATCCACCGGTTGGCCCGGTGCAGGTCGAAATGGTGTTCGAAAAAATAAAGCAGCAGCCGTCCCAGCACCTGGATCACGCCGATGGCGGCGGGGATGGCGATGACCCAGGCTTCGGCCAGCCCGTTGCCGCGCAGCAGGCTGATCATGTGCGGCGGCAGCGCCGCGGTCACGGCCATCATGCCGACCACGAATACGCCGATGAGCAGAAAAGGCGCGCTGCGCAGGTAAGCCGCGGGCGAGGGCCGCGCGGCATCGGCAGCGAGCGGCGGCGCCGGCCGGGGCGCGCCCCGCAGCAGCAGCGCATGCAGCGGCGCGCACACCAGCAACTGCAGCGCGGCCAGGATCCACAGCGCCTGCCGCCACCCGAACACCTGGATCAGCCAGGCCGACAGCGGAATGAACACCGTGCTGGCCAGGCCGCCCAGGAAAGTGAGCGTGATGATGGCGCGCCGGAAGTCCTGCGGGAAGCGCCGCGTCACCACCGCGAACACCGGGTTGTACAAGGTGCCCGCCAGCGCCACGCCCAGCGCGACCCATACTGCGTAAAAGGCGGCGACGCTGTGCACCATGGTGTGCAGGGCCAGGCATGCGGCCGCCAGCAGCGAGCCGCCGGTCATGACGGCGCGCTCGTGGCCCTGGTCGATCCAGCGGCCCACCGGATACGCCAGCGCACCCTCTGCCAGCAGCGCGAGGCTGAAGGCGAGCGAGGACTGCGCCCGCGTCAGGCCCAGCTCGCGTTCCACCGGTTCCATCAGCAGCGAGAAGGTGTAGAAGACGCTGCCCCAGGTGATCAGCTGGGTGAGCGAGAGCCAGCCGACCATGCGGCGATCGTGCCGCCCTTCCCCGGTTCCCGCAACGCTCATCAGGCGATTGTCGCCGCCAGCGCGCGCCGATACTGCACCGCCTCCGCGACATGGACGACTTGCGTGGCCGAGGCGCCCGCCAGGTCGGCGATGGTGCGCGCGACCTTGAGCACCCGGTGCGTGGAGCGCGCGCTCCAGCCCAGGCGCGCGGCCGCGAGGTTGAGGAATTTCGCGGCCGCGTCGTCCAGCGCGGCATGCGCGTCGATCTCCTTGCCCTGCAGGCCCTGGTTGGCCTTGCCCTGGCGCCGCAGGGCGCGCTCGCGGGCCGACTCGCAGCGCGCGCGGATCGCGTCCGTCGATTCGCCGGCCGGGGCGGTCAGGAGTTCCCGGGGCGCGATGGCCGGCACTTCCACGTGCAGGTCGATGCGGTCCAGCATCGGTCCGCTGAGCCTGCCCTGGTAGCGCGCCACCTGGTCCGGCGTGCAGCGGCAGGCCTTGTGCGGCGAGCCGCGCCAGCCGCAGGGGCAGGGGTTCATGGCGCCTATCAACTGGAAGCGCGCGGGGAACTCGGCGCGCCGCGCCGCGCGCGAGATCGTGATGCGGCCGGTCTCCAGCGGTTCGCGCAGGGCTTCCAGCGCGGCGCGCGGAAATTCTGGCAACTCGTCCAGGAACAGCACGCCGTGATGCGCCAGTGAAATCTCACCGGGCCGCGGCGGCGAGCCGCCGCCCACCAGCGCCACGGCGCTGGCCGTGTGGTGCGGGCTGCAGGTGGGACGCAGCCCCCAGCGCTCCTGCGAGAACTGCCCGGCGAGGCTGGCGATGGCGGCCGTCTGCAGGGATTCCTCCACCGTCATGGCGGGCAGCAGTCCCGCGAATCGTTGCGCCAGCATCGATTTGCCCGAGCCGGGCGGGCCTAGCAGCAATAGGCTGTGGCCGCCCGCCGCCGCGATTTCCAGCGCGCGCTTGGCGCCGGCCTGGCCTTTGACGTCGGCCAGGTCGGCGTAGCGGGCGCGCTGCGGCGCCGGTTGCCCCGCCACGCGCGACCAGCCTTCGGACGGTTCCGGCGGCGGCACCGGCAGGAACTGGCGCACCACGTCCAGCAGATGATCGGCCCGGTACACCTGCGCTTGCGGCACCAGCGCGGCTTCTTCCGCGCTGGCGGGCGGCAGCACCAGCTTGGCCGTCGCGCCCGCCGCGTGCAGCGCCAGGCTCATCGCGAGCGCGCCGCGCACCGGCCGCAACTCCCCCGACAGCGACAACTCGCCGGCGAACTCATGGCCCGCCAGACGAGCCGTGTCGAGTTGGCCGCTGGCCGCCAGGATGCCCAGCGCGATCGGCAGGTCGAAGCGGCCCGAGTCCTTGGGCAGGTCGGCCGGCGCGAGGTTGACCGTGATGCGCCGGTTGTGCGGGAACTCCAGGCCGCAGTTTTGCAGCGCGCAGCGCACCCGCTCGCGTGCCTCCTTGACTTCGACGTCCGCCAGGCCGACCAGCGTGAAGCTGGGCAGGCCGTTCGCCAGATGAACCTCCACCGTGACGCCGGTCGCCTCCAGGCCGACCAGGGCGCGGCTTTGCACCAAAGACAGACTCATCGAAGCATTCCTCCCCATTCGTGTGCGCGCGCCTGCGCGCCGGCATCGGCTTCGCACCACGCGGGTGCGGATCCTTTATTGCTCAGTTTCCGTCAGCGCACAACGCCTCAAGCCCGCGGCGCGTGCACAGCTTTTCCATCCATGTGACTTTTGGCACGCTCCCTGCTTATACCGGGGTCGACCCCTTTTATGACGCAGGAGAACTCGGTGGATCTCAAGTTGAACAAGCAAATGGTTCTGGCAGCCCTCGCCTTGTCGGGCGCTGCCTGCGCGCAGACCGCGGTGCCGGAGCCGAACTACACGCTCGCGTACAACGTGGGAGCCGTCTCCGACTACCGTTACCGGGGCATCTCGCAGTCGCGCCTGCGGCCGGCCTTGCAGGGGGGCATCGACTACACCCGCAAGAGCGGCATCTATGTGGGCGCCTGGGCCTCCACCATCAGGTGGATCAAGGACGCGGGCGGCGACGCGCCGGTCGAACTCGACCTCTACGGCGGCTACAAGGGCACGGCGGGCGCCTTCGGCTACGACGTCGGCGTGCTGCGCTACCAGTACCCGAAGCACAGCCTGCCGCTCAGTCCCAACACGACCGAGATCTACGGCGCCGCGACCTTCGGTCCCGCCGCGCTGAAGTATTCGCATGCCGTGACCAACCTGTTCGGCTTCGCGGACAGCAAGAACAGCTATTACCTGGATGCCAGCGCGAGCTTCGACCTGGGCGGCGGCTGGTCGGTGGCCCCGCACATCGGCTACCAGAAGGTCAAGAACAACTCGGCGTTCTCGTACACCGACTACGCCGTCACCGTGAGCAAGGATTTCGGCAACGGCCTGTCGGCCAGCGCGGCCGTCGCCGCGACCGACGCCGACGATGCGCTGTACGTCACGCCCGCCGGCAAGTTCACCGGCAAGACCGGGCTGGTGGTGGGCCTGAAGTACAGCTTCTGAGCGGTTGGCGATCCAAGGAGAAATGAGATGAAACTGGTAACGGCCATCATCAAGCCATTCAAGCTGGACGAGGTGCGCGAGGCCCTGTCGGGTATCGGCGTACAGGGCATCACGGTGACCGAGGTCAAGGGCTTCGGGCGGCAGAAGGGTCACACCGAGCTGTACCGCGGCGCGGAATACGTGGTGGACTTCCTGCCCAAGGTCAAGATCGAGGCGGCGGTGTCCGACGACATGGTCGATCGCGTGATCGAAGCCGTCGAAGGGTCCGCCCGCACCGGCAAGATCGGCGACGGCAAGGTCTTCGTCTACGACCTGGAGCAGGTGATCCGCATACGCACCGGCGAGACGGGCAAGGACGCGCTCTGAACGCGCGCGCAACATCCGGGAAGGTGACGAACATGAGAAAGCTATTCGCTTGCCTGGGCCTCGGCCTGGGAATGCTGATCGGCGGGGCCGCGCTGGCGCAGGCGCCCGCTGCCCCCGCGCCCGCGGCCGACGCAGCGGCGGCATCGGCCAGCGCACCGGCGACCGGTGTCGAGGCACCGGCTGCCGCGCCCGCCGGCGCCGCGATGCCCGCCGCGGTTGCCGCGCCGACTCCTGCTGCCGCCGCGCCCGCACCGGTGCCGAACAAGGGCGACACGGCGTGGATGACCGTGGCCACGGTGCTGGTGATCCTGATGACGATCCCGGGGCTGGCGCTGTTCTATGGTGGCCTGGTGCGCAGCAAGAACATGCTGTCGGTGCTGATGCAGGTGTTCGTGGTGACCGCCATGATCTACGTGCTCTGGGTGCTGTACGGCTACAGCGTCGCCTTCACCGGCGGCAGTCCCTTCATGGGCGGCTTCGACAAGATCTTCCTCAAGGGCGTGACGCCGGACTCGCTGGCCGCCACGTTCAGCAAGGGCGTGGTGATTCCGGAACTGAGCTTCGCCGCGTTCCAGGCCACGTTCGCGGCGATCACCTGCGCGCTGATCGTCGGCGCCTTCGCCGAGCGCATCCGGTTCTCTGCGGTGCTGCTGTTCTGCGCGCTCTGGTTCACCTTCAGCTACCTGCCGATCGCGCACATGGTCTGGTACTGGGACGGCCCCGACGCGATCACCGATGCCGCCTCCCTGGAAAAAGTCACCGCCGCCGCAGGCTGGCTGTGGGCCAAGGGTGCGCTGGACTTCGCCGGCGGCACCGTGGTGCACATCAACGCCGGCATCGCCGGCCTGGTCGGCGCCTATGTGCTGGGCAAGCGCATCGGCTACGGCAGGGAATCGTTCGCGCCGCACAGCCTGACGCTCACCATGGTCGGCGCCGCCTTGCTGTGGGTCGGCTGGTTCGGCTTCAACGCCGGCTCCAACCTGGAAGCCAACGGCGTCACGGCGCTGGCCTTCGTCAACACGCTCGTCGCCACCGCCGCCGCGACCCTGGGCTGGATCGCCGGCGAGGCGCTGACCAAGGGCAAGGGCTCCATGCTGGGCGCCGCCTCGGGCGCCGTGTCCGGGCTGGTGGCCATCACCCCGGCCTGCGGCTTCGTCGGGCCCTTGGGCGCGATCGTGATCGGCTTCCTGGCCGGCCTGGTCTGCCTGTGGGGCGTCAACGGCCTCAAGCGCATGCTCGGCGCCGACGACTCGCTGGACGTGTTCGGCGTGCACGGCGTCGGCGGCATCCTGGGCGCGCTGCTGACCGGCGTGTTCGCCTCGCCCGCGCTGGGCGGCGCCGGCATCTGCAACTACGTCAGCAACAAGTGCGGCGACGCGGCCGACTTTCCCGGCATCGGCGCGCAGGTCTGGATCCAGGCCCAGGCCGTGCTCACGACCATCGTGTGGTCCGGGATCGTCGCCTTCGTCGCCTACAAGCTGGTCGATCTCGTGCTCGGACTGCGCGTCACCGAGGAAGAGGAGCGCGAAGGCCTGGACATTTCGTCGCACGGCGAAACCGCGTACAACCGGTAGCCGGCGCGGCGCCGCTGATTTCAAGCAAGGTCTTCTTTGGACGTTCGACCCGCCGGAGTTCAGGCTCCTGCGGGCCTTTTTTTGATTGTTCGCGGGTCCCGAGGGGTCGGCGGGCAGTGCAGCAGAAAGTCGCCTTTGCCGAGCCGGCCTACGCCGCCAGCGGCAGGCGCAAACTGACCCGCTGGCCGTCGCGCTCGAAGCCGATGCCGTCCGCGCGCGCCAGCGCCTGTACCTCGCTCCAGTCGAGCAACCGGTAGGGCTTGTCCCCGTCGAGTCCGGCGCAGCCGTCGGTCGGGCA
>JAMPXR010000087.1 GCA_023701085.1 Ramlibacter sp.
CCGCCCAGGTGCATCATGGGCATGGTCTTGGGCATGATTTCAAACCAGCTGCGCGCGTGCACCGCGAAGCACAGCAGCAGCACGAGGTGCAGCAGGATGGATCCCGGCGACTTCAGGGCCGCCAGAAAACCGTTCCACGCGGCCTCGCCCTGCGAGAGGCGGACCACGCCGACGCACAGCACGATGGAGTACACCAGCACGCCCAGCGCGGTGGCTTCGCGCAGCATGTAGGCCATGAAGAAGGGATCGCGGCGCCACCAGCCTTGCATCGGCCGGACATACGGACGCCTCACCGCGGCTTTGCCGTTCATTTGGAGGCCCCTTTCGGTGACAGGAATCGGATGAAGTAGTCTTTCGCGCTTTCGACCTTGTTCTGGTTCACGGCGTTGGCCGGATCGACGTGCTTGGGACAGACCTCGGAGCAGTAGCCGACCGCGGAGCAGCCCCACACGCCATCGTCGGTGCTCATGATCTCCATGCGCTCGTCGCGGCCGCCGTCGCGCGAATCCGCGTTGTAGCGGTGCGCCAGCGCCAGCACGCCGGGCCCCTTGAAGTCCGGGTTCAGGCCGACCTGCGGGCAGGCGGCGAAGCACAGCATGCAATTGATGCAGGAGCTGAACTGCTCGTACTGCTCCACCTGCGCCGGCGTCTGCAGGTACTCGCCCTGGTCCAGCGTGCGCGGCTGCTTCGGGATGATGTAGGGCTTGACGCTTTCGAGCTTCTTGACGAAGCCATCGACGCTCACGACCAGGTCGCGCTCGATCGGGACGTGAGCGAGCGCCTCCACGCGCACCGGGCCCGGCAGCAGGTCGCGCAGGAAGGTCTGGCACGACAGCTTGGGCTTGCCGTTGACCATCATGCCGCAGCTGCCGCAGATGGCCATGCGGCAGGACCAGCGGAAGCTCAGGGTCCCGTCGATGTCGTCCTTGATGTGCTGCAGGCCCTGCAATACCGACATGTCGTCCGTGAACGGGACGTAATAGCTTTGCCACACCGGCTCGTTTTCCTGCTCCGGCCGGTAACGCAGGACCTGGATCTCGATTCGTTTGGTTTCAGGCATGGACTGCCTCCTTCTTCGCCTTCCGGTCGGCTTCCTCGCCGGCGGCCCCGTAGGCGCGGGTGCCCGGTTGCGAGCTGGTGATCTTGACCGTGCTGTAGGTGATCTTCGGCGCGTCGGCGCCCTGGTAATAGGCGAGCGAGTGCTTGAGGAAGTTCACGTCGTCGCGGGCCTCGAAACCATCGAGGCGCTGGTGCGAACCGCGGGATTCCTTGCGGTTGATCGCGGAGTGCGCCATCGCCTGCGCCACGTCGATCAGGTATCCGAGCTCGATCGCGAGCAGCCAGTCCGTGTTCCAGCCCTTGGAATGATCGTCGACCTGCACACGCTTGTAGCGCTGCTTGAGTTCGGCGAGCTTGTCGCAGGTGGCCTGCATGGTGGCGGCCGTGCGGTAGATGCCGCAGCCGTCTTCCATGCTCTTGGCCATTTCCCGCCGGATCGTGGCGACCCGTTCGCTGCCGTCGGTGCGCGATGCGATGGTCATGGCGCGCTTCTGCACATCGTCCGCGAGTTTGAGCAGGGTCGCTTCCTTGCCGTGCGACACCGTCTTGCCATACGCCACGGCCTGCACGCCGGCGACCTTGCCGAACACGATGAGCTCGGTCAGCGAGTTCGAGCCGAGCCGGTTGGCGCCGTGGATGCCGACGCTGGAGCACTCGCCCACGGAGTACAGGCCGGGCAGCGGCGCCGCCGTCTTGCCGTCGGCGGTGATTCCGCCCATCGTGTAGTGCACGGCGGGCAGCACCGGAATGCATTGCTTGGCCGGGTCGACGCCCATGTATTCGACCGCGAGTTCATAGATCTGGGGCAGGCGCTCGCGCAGTTTCTTTTCGCCCAGGTGGCGCAGGTCCAGGTGCACGTAATCGCCCCAGCGCGGATCCGACAGCGTGCGGCCCTTCTGCTTCTCGTGCCAGTAGCACTGGCTCAGGCGGTCGCGCGGTCCGAGCTCCATGTACTTGTTGCGCGGCTTGTCCTCGGCGGGGCCGAGGCCGTAGTCCTGCAGGTAGCGGTAGCCGTCCTTGTTCAGCAGGAGCCCGCCTTCGCCGCGGCACGCCTCGGTGAACAGCAAGCCGGTGACCGGCATGCAGGTGGGGTGGTACTGCACGAATTCCATGTCGCGCAGCGGCACGCCGTGGCGGAACGCCAGGGCCATGCCGTCGCCCGTGACGATGCCGCCGTTGGTGTTCTCGCGGAACACGCGGCCCGCGCCGCCGGTCGCTAGGATGACCGACTTGGCCTGGATCAGCTTGAATTCGCCGGTGGCGATCTCGATGGCCACGACGCCTTGCACGCGCCCCTCGTCCACGATCAGGTCGGCGCAGAAATGCTCGTCGAAGCGCTTGATCGACGGGTACTGGATCGAGGTCTGGAACAGCGTGTGCAGCATGTGGAAGCCGGTCTTGTCGGCGGCAAACCAGGTGCGCTCGATCTTCATGCCGCCGAACGCGCGCACGTTGGCGCGGCCGTCGGCCGTGCGGCTCCAGGGGCAGCCCCAGTGCTCCATCTGAACCATCTCTTCGTGGGCCTGGCCCACGAAGAATTCGACCACGTCCTGTTCGCACAGCCAGTCGCCGCCGGCCACGGTGTCGTGGAAATGAGCCTCCAGGCTGTCGTGCGACTGGGTCACAGCCGCGGCGCCCCCTTCGGCGGCCACGGTGTGGCTGCGCATGGGGTAGACCTTGGAGATGAGCGCGATGGTGAGCGTCGGGTCGGCCTCGGCCACCGCGATTGCGGCGCGCAGGCCCGCCCCTCCGGCGCCGACGATCGCGACATCGGCCTTGAAGACATCCATCTGGTGGCCTCTTCTTTCTTGGTTTGAACGCTAGCGGGTCAGCACCAGTTTCTGGTAAAGCCCGCCGTAGTAGGTTGTCTTGGCAATGGACGCCGGCCTGTCATGGCCCGGCAGGAAAGCCTCGACTTCGTTGTCCCACAGGTCTTTCGCATAAGGCTCGAGCTTGCGGAACACGCCGGCCATCAGCAGCCGCAGCGGATGCCGCGCCTCGGGCCGGTGGTAATCGACGATCACGATCTTGCCGCCCGGTCTGACGACGCGCAGCGCCTCGGCAAGCGTGGCGCGGCGCACCGGTTCGGGCTGCTCGTGCAGCAGGAAGAACAGCAGCACCTGGTCGTAGCTCGCGTCGGCGCAGGCCAGCGACGAAGAGTCGCCCTGCAGCAGCGCCACCCGGTCATCGGCCGGCAGCTTCTTGCCCAGGTTGAGCAGCTGGATCGGCAGGATGTCCACGACATCCAGGCTGGCGTCGGGCGCGAGGCGCGAGTACAGCCGGGGCGTGATGTTGCCGTAAGCGCAGGCGACCTGCAGTGTCTTGCCCTGCACGGTTTCCCCGAGGTCGGCCAGCGCCGCGTCCCGCAGCCGGCCGTAGTTCCCGAAGAGGATCAGGTTGACCAGCCATTCGCGCTCGAACACCCGCACGGCGTTCGGGTGGACATAGGCCCACCAGTAAACCTTTTCCAGATAGCTGGGAACTGTCAGCTTGACGGCGGCCGGCAGCGCAGGCGCCGCGACTCCGGCATCCGCGCTGGGGGGCGGTGGCATCGAGGCGACCTCGGTTAGCGCGTGGCCGGGATGCCTATTGCGCGAGGATCCACTGCACCAGGTTCTTGACCTGGGCGGCGTCCTTGGAGGTGACGGCCTTGTGCTCTTCCTCCGAGCCGTCATCCATCTTCACCTTGGGGCTCTTGGTCACGGCATCGGTCACTTTGGCTTCGGCGTCGGCCTTGCCCTTGTACTTGGCGGCGATCTTCTGGAAGGCGGGGCCCTTCTTGGCCTTGTCCACCGAATGGCACTTCGTGCAGCCGCTGTCCTTCAAGAGCTTGTTGGCGGCATCGGCATCCGGAGCGGCCGCGGCGGGCAGCGAAAATGCGAATACGGCAGCGGCGGCTGCAAGCAGGGGAATGGCTTTCATCGTGATGCTCCTGTTGACAAAAAAGAATCGGTCGAAACCGGATCGGACAGGGGCATATTGCCGCCGGGCGGTAGAGGGGTGATTGACGAATGTCAACGTCCCCCCCCAGTTCAGAATATGCCTAAAGCGGGCCACGCGCCTCGAGCGGCCGCGGCGCGCGCGGCCTCACGTTCGCGCACGCGCCACGCCGGCGCGCAAGCTCATTGCCACCGGTAGATGTACGACACGCCGATGAAACTGACCCTCTGCCTGGGCTGGCGATTGACGATCGTGCCGTCGGTGTAGACGAAAGGTGTGCCGTTGTAGCTCCAGGCCCAGTCGTTCCATGTGGAGCGCTGGTGGCCCACTTCGAGGCGCACGGCGGACTGCTTGTCCAGCGTGTACTTGCCGAAGAACTTCAGGGTGGTCTGGCGGAACACGATGTCCGGCAGTCCGCCGGTGGCGGCGAGCAGGGCGGCGTCGCCCAGGTTCGCCGTCGCGTCCAGCGACTGGGCGAACTCGCTCTTGTCATTGATGAAGGACAGCATGCCGCCCACTTCGAGCTTGCCGGTCGGCTTGCCGGTGAAGCCCAGCCCGAAGGTGGTGGCGGTATTGTCGAAGGCCATGATGGCGGCGTCGGCCCGCGCCTGGTTCAGCTGCTGGCGCCCGCGCGAGACGTAGCCGTTGAGACTCCACTTGTCGCTGATCGCGTAGCTGAGGTCCACGCCGATCGAGTTCATGGATGCGTCGCGCAACCCGTAGCTGCTCGGCGAGGAGAAGCGATCCTTGCCGGCTTCGGCGATGAACTGCAGCGTCAGCGCCTCGCTGGCTTGCCAGTCGGCCTGCAGCTTGAGTTTGTCGCGCTTGCGGTCCGCCAGCGTCGGCATGAAGATGCCGTTGGTGAATGCGGGGCCCGCGTTGTCCGTGGCGTCCGACACGCCCAGGCCGCTGCTGTCACGCAGCCAGTTCGATCCGTCGCGCCGGCTGGATTCGAGGCTGAGCGCTCCGCTGAAGTTCTCCGACATGCGGCGCCGCAATTCGGCCTTGAGCCCGGCTTCCTCGGTTTCCTGGCGCAAGGCGGTGATGCCGGCCGTGGCGCTGGAAGGCGTGAACACGCCGCGGTCGATGGATTCGTAGCTCGCTCCCAGGGTGCCGCGGTAATGCGTGGAGAACTGGTAGCCCGCCTGCAGCTTGCCACGGACATTCTTGTAGGGCAGCCGGCGGTTGGTGTAGCGGTCGGTGCCGGCGATGTTGTAGAGCGCCAGCGGCGTGTCGTCGTCGCGGTCCTCGTAGCGCAGGTTCCCGGACAGCGACAGCCTGGCCATGGGCCGCGAAGTGAACCCGACCTGCGCCAGGCCGGTGGTCATCTTGCCACCGAGGTCGGACACGCCGGCCGGCGCGGCGGCGAAACCGGCAGCCGCGAAATTCTGGTCCTGCGTGGCGCGCGAATAACCGAGCTTGAAGTTCAACAGGGTGGCTGGGGCGAGTGCATAGCTGCCCGTCAGGTCCAGGTGGTGCGCCTGGTTGTCGGGCGGCAGCGCGACGGCCTGGTTCAGGATCGGCTGGAAGCCCGGCGACAGCGGAAGCGGCGTGCCCAGAACGTTGTTGAACAGGCGATCGGGCACCACGGGGTTCAGGCTGCCGTAGTCGTTGCGGTAGAACGACCCGTAATAGCCGCCCGAGAGATTGAGTTTGCCGCTCGAATAGCTCAGCCGCGCTTCAGCCTGGCTGTGATTCGCGTTGATCGGCTCGGGCACCATGAGCGCCGCCCAACCGAGTTCCGCGCCCGTGGTCGTGCGGCAGCCCGGCGCGTTCGGCGATGGGCAGGAGAACCCGGTGCCCCAGAGGCGCGAGCCCTCCTTCTTCTCGGTCTGCACGCTCGCATCGAGTTGCAAGCCGCTGCTGATGACCTTGGAGAAGCCAAGCCCGAGCTGGGTGCGCTTGACTTTCAGGTCGATGTCGTCGCCCGTGCCCGGTCCGCCTGCCGGCAGGGCCACCACGGGGTCGGAGGACCCGGCGTCCGTCAGCCCGGAATTGGGCACCAGCGTGTCGCGCCGCACCAGTTCGCGGTATTCCGCCGAAAACTTCCAGTCCCCCTGCTTTTTCCAGCGCAGCCCGAGTTCGCGGTTGCCGGTCAGGAGGTCCGAAGCGCGGAAGTCGACCACCGTGCCTTTGGTGTCGTCACGCCGGTAGTACTCGGCGCCGAAGATTCCGAAGACGTTCCTGCCGGGGCGCAGGCCGCTGTACTGGTCGAGCAGCAGGCGGTCCTGGCGGTCGCCGCTGACCAGGCCGATGCCGGCCGCCACCGAGCTTTCAACCGCGGGAGCAAGCTGGGCCTGGGCCGAACCGAAGGCGGACAGCAGGGCCATCGCCAGCAGGGTGCGACGGGCATTCTTGGGCCGGAAGATGGGGCTCATGTTGTTCATTCTCCGGTCTCAACGGAACTGGAACCGCGGCGTCGGATTGGTCGCCGAAGGATTGTTCGAACCGTGCACTTGCGTGTGGCAGTTGGTGCAAGAGCGTCCCTGCCAGATGTTGACCACGTTCTTGCCGCCGGTGCTGCCGGTGATGGCGGAAGAGAGCTGTCCCGGCGCGGCGGGCGGGAAGACGCCGGGCTGGCCGCCCACGGCGCCCACGCCGCCGGCCACGTGCGGCGTGTGGCACTGCTGGCACAGCATGGGTGGCCGCGTCTTGAGCATGCCGGCCACCGTGCTGCCGTGCGGGTTGTGGCAGATCGCGCAGTCTTCCATGACGGGTTCGTGGTTGTGCACGAACGGGCCGCGCTTTTCCGCGTGGCAGCCGTAGCAGGTCATGTTGGTGCTGTCACGCTTGGCGAGTTTCTGGCCCGTCGAACCGTGCACGTTGTGGCAGTCCGAGCAGGACATCTTGCCTTCGGGCACGGGATGGTGCGAAGGCCGCGCGAACTGCGTGCGCTGTTCCTTGTGGCAGGTCAGGCACACGTCGGTTTGCGTGACGCGGGCCAGCGCCCGGTCCTGGTTGGTGTGGTTCTTGTGGCAGGTGGCGCAGGCCACGTCGGCCACCTCGTGCTGGCTGCCGCCCCACAGCGCGCGCTTCGCGTCTTTCTGGTGGCAGGTCAGGCAGGCGCCATTGAGTTCGCCGGTGGGCTTGTTGGCCTTGCGGCCGAACAACCGGTCCGGCGGATTGCCCGAGGGCTTGGCCGCATGGGCCGTGCTGGGACCATGGCAGGTCACGCAAGTGGGGGTGCGGGAATCGCTCGCAACAGCGTGCGCATGGCGGCTGTTGTCCGGCAAGTCTTCTTCGTCGTGGCATTTCACGCAGGCGGCCGAAGCCGCCGCGTCCACGTTGGCCGCGCTCACGGTCGCGACCAACCCGAAAAGTCCCAAGGCGACGGCCGCCAACGCTCGCTTGATACCCATTCGATCTCCTCGGCCCCTCGGACCCTTAAGCGCAACGCCGGCAGCCGGCTGTCAAGCCGTGCCGCCGGCCCCTGGTTACTTCTTACTTCTGGTCATGGACGATGTCCACGGCCTTGAACCCGATGCCGCTGGCATGGCAGTCGGCGCAGATTTCCTGGATCTGCAGCGACTCGGCCTGGGTCCGGTTGGCGAACGTGGCGCCGCCAAAGCTCGTCACGTGGCCCATGGCGGCGGGCGAATCGTGGCAGGCCGTGCAGCTGGCCGCCTTGGGCGAGATCACCAGCCATTTCATCGGATCGGTCACACCGGCCGGCTTGCTGACGACGGCGCCCAGCGTGCCGCGGTCGACCTTGTACGAGTTGTCGACGTGGCAGACGTTGCAATTGAGCCCCACGCCCGGCCATGCGACCTCGGCGGCGTAGTTCACCACGTTGCTGGCCAGCGGCGCGCCGCCGGTCTTCGAGGTGCCGTCCATGTTGAAAGCTCCCACCACCGTGTTGCCGTGCGTGAACGGATAGGTGCGCTTGGAGTTGCCGTGGATGCCGTGGATCATGCGCTTGAACTGGTACGACTCGTTCAGGTCCAGGCCGTTGGTCATCTTGGTGGACGACATGCGGTTCGGGTCGTGGCAGATCACGCAGGCTTCGACCGTGTTGCGCGCGCCGCTGTGGAACGCGTTGGCAAGCGTGTTGGAGCCTGAGGTCGTGCCCAGCGCGCCGTGGCACACGTTGCACTTGTCGTTGGAAACGACGGCCCGGCGCGGATTGAGCGTGCCGCTGAGGGCCACGTCCTTGTAGGTGTGCTGCACGACCACGTTGACGAGTTCACGCGGCGTCACTTCGGGCCGCGGATCGACGATCGCCTTCACCTGCAGCTTGGGCTCCTTGATCTGGCCGATGCTGACCACGCGGGCGGTGCCGAAGGCGACCGACACGGTCGTATCCGCCGGCACCGAGATCTGCGCCGTGTAGTGGTTGGAGCCGTCGTTGGTACCGGTGTAGGCGAACACATTGGCGCCGTTGCCGCCGTTGTTGTAGGCGGACCATTCGGTGGTTCCCGCCGGCTGGCCGGCCATGTTCTGGTACGCCAGGTAGAACCTGAGGTTGCCGAACTTGGTCTGGTTGCTGCAGGCGATCGTGCTGGTGCCCGTGCAATCCGGCGTGACCAGGTTGTAGGCGGCGTTGCCGTTGGTCGGGTCGGACAGGAAGTACTTGATCGTCACCTTGCGACTGGCGGCGTCGTACGCGGCGCTCTCGATGTTCATCTTGTACTTGGCCGCGTTCTCTTCGTTCTGGTTCCAGTGCACGCGCTCGGGCGCGATGGCCGTGCCGGGCGCATGGCATCCGGCGCACG
>JAMPXR010000088.1 GCA_023701085.1 Ramlibacter sp.
GCGGCCACCGCCTGCGCGGTGCGCTCGAGGTTGGCCTCCAGCGCGTCCAGTTCCGCCGGCTGGATGCGCTCGGCCGCCAGTTGCGCGCACAGCGGCTCCAGCGTCGAGGCCAGCTCCCAGACATCGCGATAGGTGACCTGGTGCATGCGCAGCGCACGCTCGGCGGTGCCGGCGAGGTCGTGGTGGCTGGGCACCTTGACCACCAGTTTCTTGCCGTCGCGCTGCACCAGGCCGTCCTGCTCCAGGTGGCGCAGGCCCTCGCGCACGGTGGAGCGGTGCACGCCGAAGCGCTCGGCCAGTTCCGACTCGATCGGCAGTGCCGCGCCCGGCTGGATCTCGCCGTGCACGATCAGCCGGCGCAGCTCGCCGCTGACCGCCCGGTAGGCCGGCAGGAGCTGGAGTTTCTCGATCTTCATCGGGGCGCGTGGGCAAGGACCAAACGAGTGTAGTGCCCCCGCGCCGCCGACCGGATGGCGCGCCTCATTCGGCGATGTAGCCGGAAGCCTTGATCACCGGCCCCCAGAACTTCGCGGCGCTGGCCTGGCGCCGGGCCAGTTCCTCGGGTCCCTGGCCGACCGGCTGGTAGCCCATGGTGAACAGCTTCTCGCGCACGTCGGCCTGGGCCAGCGCCTTGGCGACGGCCTGGTGCCAGGCGGCGATCGCCGCCGCCGGCGTGCCGCTGGGCGCGTACAGCGCGTTGTGGCCCATGCCGCTGACGGCCGGCAGGCCCAGCTCGGCGAAGGTGGGCACGTCGGGCGCCTGCGGAATCCGCTTGTCGGAGGAAACGGCCAGCATGCGGATCTTGCCGCCCCTGTGGTTTTCCACCTGGCTGCTGGTGACGTCGATGCCTGCGCTGACCTGCCCGCCCATCAGCGCCAGGTTGATCGGTGCACTGCCCTGGAACGGAACGGTCTGCATGGGCACGCCGATGGCGTTGCCCAGCATCAACCCGAAGAAGTGGTGCGGCGCGCCCATCGCCGGCACGCCGTAGCTGGCCTTGGCGGGATTCTTCTTTGCCCATTCGACGTATTCGGCCCAGTGGTTCACCTTGGGATCGGCGCCGGTGGCGAAGCCGAAGGCAAACTCGGCCACCGTGGTGATGGGCGCCAGGTCCTTGTCGGCGTCGTAGCTCAGTTTGCGGAAGGTGTAGGGATACATCGAAACCAGCGCGTCCGGACCCAGCATCACCACGCTGCCGTCGGCTGGCGCCTTTTTCAGGTGGTCGACCGCGATGCGGCCGCCGGCGCCCGGCTTGTTGTCGACGATGATGTTGCGGTTCAGTTCGGTCTTGAGCTTTTCCGCGAGGATGCGCGCGATGGCGTCGAACGAGCCGCCGGCCGGGAAACCCACCAGGATGCGGGCGGTGTTGTCCTGCGCGGCGGCGGCCATCGAGGCGGCCGCGAGCAGGGCGGCCAGCGTGCGGCCGGCGAAGCGGCGGCGGTTGAGGGTTGTCATGGTGTCTCCTTTTTTTGCGGTTGGGGAATGGAAGCTGATGCGCGCGGCGCCGCATCGAGTTCGTCCTGGCGCGCCTGCAGTTCGCGCCACATGACCTTGCCCGAGGCGCTGCGTGGCAGCGCCTGCGCGAATTCGATCTCCCGGGGGTACTTGAAGGCCGCCATCTGGCCGCGCGCCCATTCGACGAGGGCCTGCTCGGTCAGCGGCTCGGCCAGGCCCTGGCGCGGCACCACCACGGCCTTGACCGTCTCGCCGCGGTACGGGTGGCGGCGCGCGATGACGCAGGCTTCCTGCACGCCCGGATGGTGGGGCAGCAGCGCCTCCACTTCGGCGGGCCAGACCTTGAAGCCGCTGGCATTGATCATGCGCTTGAGGCGGTCCGCCAGGTGGTAGTAGCCGTCCGGGTCCACCCGGCCGAGGTCGCCGGTGCGCAGGAAGCGCCGGCCGTCCAGCTCGATGAAGGCGGCCGCAGTGGCCTCGGGCTGGCGCCAGTAGCCACGGAACACTTGCGGGCCGCTCACGACGATTTCGCCGACCTCGCCGGCTGGCAGCGGCCGCAGCGTGTCCGGATCGACCACCCGCGCCTCGGTGCCGACATAGGGAATGCCCAGGCACTGGCGGCGCGCCGCGTGGCGCGGGTTGATGTGGGTGGGCGCCGCCGTCTCGGTCAGGCCGTAGCCTTCGACGTAGGTCAGGCCGAACTCCTCGTGCAAGCGCGTGGCCACGGCTTCGGGCATGGCCGCACCGCCGCCGCCGATGTAGCGCAGGCTGGCCAGCGCCTGCCGGTCGACGTCCGGCGCCGCCAGCAGGTCGATCACCATGGTCGGGATGTTCGCCCAGTGCGTGACCCGCTGCCGCGCGATGGCGCGGGCGGCCTGCTGACGGTCCCAGCGCGGCAGCAGCACCAGCTTGCAGTGCAGGTGGATGGCGGCCAGCAGCCCCATCACCAGGCCGGTGATGTGGAACATGGGCACCACCACCAACGCCACGTCGCCGGGACGCTGGTCCATCCAGCCGCCCGAGGCCAGCGCGTTGTGCAGCAGCGTCGCATGGGTATGGCAGCAGCCCTTGGGCAGGCCGGTGGTGCCGCTGGTGTAGGGCAACAGGACGAGGTCGCCGGCGCGCGCCGACAGCGGCCGCGGGGCGGGCGCCTGCGCGACCAGGGCGGATTCGTCGTGCACCTGGCCGTGCGCGAGCCGTGGCAGCGGGTGGCGTGCCTGCAGCCAGGACTGCCAGGCCGGCGGCCAATGTGCGGCGCCGCCGCCCTCCTGCGGCAGGGCGTCGGCCAGCTGGAACACCACCAGGTGCGCCAGGCCCTCGGGCCCCAGCGAGTCGCTGGCACGGGCCAGTTCCGCCGCGATGTCGCCCGCGGCGAGCGCCACCTTGGCGCCGGCGTCGGCGATGTAGTGGCTCAGTTCGCCGGCCTTGTTCATGGGGTTGAGCGGCACCGCCACCGCGCCGCAGCGGACCGCCGCGTGCAGGCCGAAGACGAACTGCGGGCAGTTCTGCGAGAACAGCAGGACGCGATCGCCGGGGGCGACGCCCAGCGCCTGCAGCGCGCCGGCCAGTCGCTCGGCCGACTGCACCAGTTCGCGCCAGCTGTAGCCGCGTCCCAGGAAGTCCAGGCCGATGGCGTCGGGCTCGGCGGCTGCGCGTGCGGCGAAGCCCTCCCAGAGCGTGCGCTCGCCCGGATCGAACTGCAAGGGCACGCCGGGCGGCCAGGCGCGGCGATGGGCGTGCGGATCGGCGGGAGTCGTCATGAATTCCCTCTCAGCTGCGCGGCACCGGGATGCGGCCCTGGGCGATCGCCCAGCCGGTGTTCGCCACCGGCTCGGCCCAGCGCGCGATCTCCGCCGCCTGGGGATGGGCCGCCGTGCCGGCGCGGGCGCGTGCGCCTATGCCGGCCAGGATCGCGCCGATGCGAAACAGGCTGCAGGCCAGGTAAAACGGCCAGTGGGCGAGCACCTCACTGGCGTCGCGCCCCGTGTGACCGCAGTAGCGTTCGACATAGGCGCGTTGGCCCGGCAGGCCCAGGGACAGCGGTTCGCGCTCGCCGACGCCGCGCAGCAGCCCGGCCGGCAGGTGCCAGGCCGTGCAGTGGTAGGCGAGGTCGCCCAACGGGTGGCCGAGGGTGGAGAGCTCCCAGTCCAGCACGGCGCGCAGCTTCGGCTGCACGGGATCGAAGATCAGGTTCTCCAGCCGGTAGTCGCCGTGGGTGAGGCAGGTGTGCACCGGCTCCTCGGCGCCGGGCGGGACATGCTGCGCCAGCCACTGCGCGAGCCGCTCCATCGCCGGGATCGGGCCCATCTCGCGCGCGCTGGCCGCGTACTGTTCGCCCCAGCGGCGCAGTTGTCGGCCGAAGAAGCCGCCGGGACGGCCAAAGCCTTCCAGCCCGGCCGATCGCCAGTCGAATTCGTGCAGGGCGGCGAGCACGCGGTTGGCTTCCCACAGGCAGGCGGCGCGCTCGGTCAGGGGCAGCTCGGGCAGCCGCAGGTCGCGCAGGATGCGCCCCGGCACGAAGTCCATGAGGTAGAAGGCCGTGCCCATCACCGACTCGTCTTCGCACAGCGCATGCACCGCGGGCACGGGGACGTCGCTGTCCCGCAGCGCCCTGAGCACGCGGTACTCGCGCTCGATCGCATGCGCCGAGGGCGGCAGGGCCGCGGCCGGCGCGGGTCGGGCCCGCAGCACCCAGGCGCGCTCTCCGCTGCGCAATATCCAGGAGGGATTGGACTGCCCGCCGTGAATGCGCTCCAGCCGCGGCGTCCCATCGTCCAGCGGCAGGCGGCCGGCCAGCCATTCGGTGAGGCGATCCGCCTGCGGCTGCGGGGAGGGGAGGCTGTCGGCGGGAACGTGGGGGACGCGGGCGCTCATTTCGCATAATTGTCGGACAATCCGAAAATTGGTCGATCAGGCAAACCCTTAGTACCGCCCGGCCTGGGCCGGAGTCACTGCAGAGCTGGCATCGCAGCCATCGACTTGCGCGCCGACGGCTGCGCGGGCATGCGTCCGCTGCGGATCGTGGGTTCAGGGCGAGGCCGGCGGCCGGGTATCCGTTCTCCGGCTCACGCTCGCGCGGAACCGGCCAGGAAAAGCGCGCGCCTCGTCCGCAGGCGAGCGCCTTGTCGCAATGATGTCCAGGCCAGCGCGAATGGAGCCTGCGCCCGGACACCTGACCGCCGGCCTCATCGGCCGTCCCATCGAACAGGGCCGGCATTGAGGGCCGGCATTGGCGCACTGGCGGACTTCCGCGCGACGCTCAACGACGAAGCGTGGATTGCGGCAGTGCCGCGCCGGGGTATGCGCCGGGACTCGCCGCTCGGTCTGTTGCGCGTCGCAGTTCGTCGATCGCCGCCTCGGGATCGGTGGCAGCAGCGACAGCGCTGATCACCGCCACGCCGGCCGCGCCGCAATCGCGTGCCTGACGCGCCCGTGCCACGTCCATGCCGGCGATGGCCACCACCGGCAGCGGCAGCAGGGCGCACCAGTAGGCCAGGTTGCCATCGCCCTGCGGCACCCAGGGCATCTTCTTGGCGCCGGTGGGGTGGATGGGCCCGCAGGCGATGTAGCTGGGCGAAAGCTGCCAGGCGCGGCAAACTTCCCAGTAGGCGTGGGTGCTGACGCCCAGGCGCAGGCCGGCGCACTGAATGGCGCGCAGGTCGGCCACGGCCAGGTCCTCCTGGCCCAGGTGCACGCCGTAGGCACCTTCCTCGATGGCCAGGCGCCAGTGGTCGTTGACGAACAGCTGCGCGCCGGCCGCGCGGGCGGCGGCGACGCTGGCGCGCACCTGCTCGCGCAGATTGGGTTGCAGCGGGTCCTTGATGCGCAGCTGCACGGTGCGCACACCGGCGGAAAGAACACGCTGGACCCAGCCGACGCTGTCGACGATGGCGTACAGGCCCAGTTGCGGGTCTTGCAAGGGTGCGAAGGCCGCCACGTCGGCTACGCCCGGAATGCTCAAGCCCGGCAGGTTCTGGTGCCGCAGGGCAAAGCCCGTCTGCGGCCGCACCGGCCCCGCGCCGGCGCCGGCCGCATGGCCGTGGCGCAAGGCCTCGGTGGTGGCCATCTTGGCCAGGATGGCGGCCTCCACCTCGACGAAGCCCAGCGCCATGGCGGCGGCGGCGCTGCTGGCGTAGGTGCAGCCGGTGCCGTGGTGATGCGGCGTGGCCACGCGCGGCAGGCGCAGCCAGCCGCTGGCCTGCGGCGTGGCCACGTAGTCTTCGCTCGTTTCACCATTCCCGCCGCCGACGGGCCGCCCCAAGGCGGCGGACGGCCCCCCTGGGGGGCAGGGAGGACACGAAGTGCCGACCGTGGGGGGCATTTCGTCGCCGCCGGTGATGACCACCGAGGCGCAGCCGCATTCCTGCAATGCACGAGCGGCCTGCTCCACCTCGGCACGGCTGCGCAGCGGCGGCAGGCCCAGCAGGGCGGCCGCCTCGGCGCGGTTGGGCGTGAGCAGGGTGGTGCGCGGCAGCAGCTCGGCGCGGTAGCCGGCCAGCAGGGCTTCGTCGGCGAAGGCGCTGCCGGTGCTGGCGCGCAGCACCGGGTCCACCACCAGCGGCAGCTTCGGATCGGTCTGGCGCAGCCGGTCGACCCAGCCGGCCAGCACCTGCAGGTTGCCCGCGTTGCCCAGCATGCCGGCCTTGACGGCGGCCGGCGGCAGGTCCTGCGCCAGCGCGGCCAGCTGCGCGTCCAGCATGCGCTGCGACACCGCTTCGATCGCCGGCACCGCCACCGAGTTCTGCGCGGTGACGGCGGCCAGCGCCGTGCAGCCGTGCACGCCGAAGGCATCGAAGGCGCGCAGGTCGGCCTGGATACCCGCGCCGCCGCCGCTGTCGGAGCCGGCCACGCTCCAGACGATGGGAGGCCGCGCCATGCTCACAGCAGGAAGGGCCGGCCCGCCACCGGCGTGCTGGGCACGGCCATGTCCTGCCGCGCCATGATGCCGGCCTCGTAGGCGATGCGCCCCGCTTCGATGCCGAGCCTGAAGGCGCGGGCCATCGCCACCGGGTCGTCGGCCTGCGCCACCGCCGTGTTCAGCAGGATGGCGTCGAAACCCATCTCCATGGCCTGCACCGCGTCCTTGGGCGAGCCGATGCCGGCGTCCACCACCAGCGGCACGCCCGGCAGGCGCGCGCGCAGCGTGCGCAGTGCGGTGGGGTTGACCAGCCCCTGGCCCGAGCCGATCGGCGCGCCCCAGGGCATGAGGATGCGGCAGCCGGCATCGAGCAGGCGCTGGCAGGCCACCAGGTCGTCGGTGCAGTAGGGAAAGACCTCGAAGCCGCCCCGCACCAGTTCGCGCGCGGCGGCCAGCGTCTCGAACGGGTCCGGCTGCAGCGTGTACTCGTCGCCCAGCACTTCCAGCTTGATCCAGTTGGTCTCGTACAGCTCGCGCGCCATCTTGGCGATGGCGATGGCCTCCTTGGCCGTGTAGCAGCCGGCCGTGTTGGGCAGCACGTGCGCGCCGCTGGCGCGGATCAGCGGCAGGTCGTTGGGCGTGCCGCCGGCGGCCAGCTGGCGCTTCAGGCCCACGGTGACCACCTGCGCGCCCGAGGCGGCGATGGCCTGCTGCAGCACGGCGGGGGAGGGGTAGCGTGCGGTGCCGAGGAAGAAGCGGCTTTGCAGTTCGACGCCGGCGATGGTGAGTGACATGGCGTTCAGCCTCCTGTGATGGCCTGGAAGGTGAAGACGGCGTCGCCTTCGCGCAGTGGCAGCTGCTCGCGCGCTTCGCGCGGCACGAACTCGCCGTTGACGGCGGTGGCCAGGGCCTGCGGCGGCAGCGCCAGCGCGGCGAGCAGGTCCGCCAGCGTGCTTCCGGCAGCGACCGTGCGCGGCTCGCCGTTGAGCGTGACCGCGGTGGCGGATGAAGACGTGACGCAGGTCATGGCAGGGCCTGCAGGGCTTCTTCCACCATGGCCGGCGCGATCAGCCAGCCGTGGCGGTACAGGCCGTTGACGCGGGTGAGGCCCGCTTGCGTCTCCACGCGCGGCAGGTTGTCCGGCAGGGCGGGACGCAGGTTGGCCTGCGCGAGCACGATGCGCGCCTCGGCCAGCGCGGGCACCAGGCTGTGCGCGGCGGCCAGCAGCTCCACGGTCGTGCGCACCGACACGGGCGAGCGGTCCTCGCTCTCGATCGAGCTGGCGCCCACCACCACCTGATCGCCGGTGCGCGGCACCAGGTACACCGCATGGCGCGCGTGCAGCAGGCGCAGCGGCCGGCGCAGCGAGACGCCAGGCGCGTGCAGGGTGAACACTTCGCCGCGCACGCCGCGCACCGGCAGGTCGGGCCGCGCGCCGAGGCCGCGTGCATCGAACACCCAGTCGAAGCCGTGTCGCTGCCCGCCGACCCACAGCGCGCCGGCCTCCAGCGTCTCGACGCTGCGGCCCCAGTGCCAGCGCGCGCCGGCGGCCGAGGCCGTGCTGGCCAGCGCCTGCATGGCCTGCACGGTGTGCAGGCTGCCTTCGCCCGGCAGCAGCCAGGCATGGGCTGGACCCTGCACCGCGGGCTCGAGCTCCTTCGCCTGTTCCATGGACAGCGGCTGCGGTTCGTAGCCCGCGGGCGCCTTGCCCGTGAGGAAGTCGATGGTGCGCGCCGCCGCGCCCTCGTCGCCCCGGTGGGCGAACAGCAGGCTGCCCTCGCGCCGCACTTCCACCGCCACGTCGAGCTGCGCCGCGATCCGCGGCCACAGTTCCAGCGAGCGCAGCCCCTGCGCGAACACATGTTCGTCCGCGCACTGCAGCTCCGCCACCGGGCACAGCATGCCGGCGGCGGCCCAGCCGGCCGCGCCGCGCGCCTCGGCATGCGCGGCCGGATCGAAGACGTCCACCGCGTGTCCCGCGCGCGCCAATTGAAAGGCCAGCAGGCGGCCTACCAGGCCGGCGCCGGCGATACCAATCTTCATGATGTCAGTCCTTCGCGATGGGGATGTAGATCTCGCTGCCGGCGGCGCGGAACTCGGCCGATTTGGCGGCCATGCCGGCGGCGATCTCGCTGTCCGCCAGCGCCTCCTGCGCCGCCGCGAAGTCGCGCACCTCCTGCGTGATCTTCATCGAGCAGAACTTGGGCCCGCACATCGAGCAGAAATGCGCGACCTTGGCGCCGTCGGCGGGCAGCGTCTCGTCGTGGAAGTCCTTGGCCGTCTCCGGGTCGAGCGAGAGGTTGAACTGGTCCTGCCAGCGGAACTCGAAGCGCGCCTTGGACAGCGCCTCGTCCCAGGCCCGCGCCCCCGGGTGGCCC
>JAMPXR010000089.1 GCA_023701085.1 Ramlibacter sp.
GGCTTGGGCGTGACGGGCTGGGGCCGGTAAGGCAATGAGGTGGGATGCGAGGTGACCAGGATTTCCCACACCGAGTCACCTTCGCCGCTGCCGGCGGACATCCGCGAGTTGTCCCGGAAGTAATAGTCCACCGCCAGCGAAAGATACTCGCGGTTCTGGTCCGCGCGGGGGCAGCGCTCCAGGTTGAACAGGTAGCCCGGCGCCATGGTCCGCACGCTGGTCTGGCCCTGCGTGCGCTCGTGCTCGGCTTCCAGCGTCTCCAGCCGCACGCCCGAATAGGTTTCCCCGTCGCCGTATTTCACGTACCCGCCGGGCCACATGTAGCGCTCCCACGCGTCGTTCGTGTGGCCCAGCGGGTTCTTGCGCTTGGTCTTCAGGTCGGCGCGCGGATTGGCGAAATCGTAGTCGTCGGTGAGGTACTCGCCCGAGTTGATCTCTTCCAGCACCTGCCAGCTCCTGAAATGCTCTTCATCGGCCACCGTCGCGGCGTCCACGCCGTAGTACTTGATGCTGGGCTTGCCGGGCAGCGGCGAGTGGCAGCTGGTGTCGTCCGCAAGTACCAGCGTGTGGCTGCCGTCCTGATGCTCGAAGTAGAAGTAGATGCCCTCGTGCTCCATCAGCCGCATGACGAAGTTCAGGTCGGTTTCCTGGTATTGCACGCAGTAGTCCCATTCGCGGTACGACTTCTTCAGCTTGGACACCAGCGCGAAGCCGTACTTGCCCAGCACCTCCGAGATGATGTCGGGCACCTTCTTGAACTGGAAGATCTTGCAGTCGCTGCGCCGGCCGGCCAGCCACAACCAGGGGCGGACCCTGGCCACGTACAGCAGGTGCTCGCCTTCGCGGCCGCCGCTGCCGAAGCGGGTGCAGATCCCGTTGAAGTGGCGCACGCCGCCACCGCCCTCGGTTTCGACCTTGAGCGTGATGTCCTTGCCCAGCATGGCCTTGGCGCTCAGGCCCGAGGTCTTGCTGTGGAACGTGATGTCGAATTCGAACAGGGTCGAAATCGCCTCGGTTCCGCGCATCTGGCGAAACCAAAGTGCCTCTCCCAGCGGGGTCGTTGCGTCGACGATTCGTTCCATGGCAAGCCTTCAGCTATAAGTCCGGTCGTTCACCGGTCCGTCCGCCGGGTTCGGTGGCGGGCAGGTGAAGCGGACCGGTGTTCCGCCGCCGCCTTCAATCGATCGCATACGAGAACTCGCCGCCGCTGACATCGATCACCACCTTGCTCAAGACCTGCGCCGCGATCGTCCGCTTCAGGTACTCCTCGGAGATCCGCGGCAGGATGGTATTGGTCAGGATGGCATCGATCATCCGGCCGCCGCTTTCGACCTCGGTGCAGCGCGACGCGATGAGCTTGACGACCTCCTCCGAATAGTCGAAGTGCGCCTTGTGGTTTTCGGCGATCCGCTTCTTGATGCGATCGAGCTGCAGCCGGATGATATTGCCCAGCATCTCGTCGCTCAGGGGATAGTAGGGAATCACCTGCAGGCGGCCCAGCAGCGCGGCGGGAAAGACCTTCAGCAAGGGCTCGCGCAGCGCCTTGGCGACATCCTGCGGCTCGGGCACGAGCTCCGGGTCGCGCGTCATGTTCATCACCAGGTCGCTGCCCACATTGCTGGTGAGGATGATCACGGTGTTCTTGAAGTCGATCTGGCGTCCTTCGCCGTCCTCCATCATTCCCTTGTCGAACACCTGGAAGAAGATCTCGTGCACGTCCGAGTGCGCCTTTTCGACTTCGTCCAGCAGCACCACGCTGTAGGGCCTGCGGCGCACCGCTTCGGTGAGCACGCCGCCTTCGCCATAGCCCACGTAGCCGGGCGGAGCGCCCTTGAGCGTGGACACGGTGTGAGCTTCCTGGAATTCGCTCATGTTGATGGTGATCATGTTCTGCTCACCGCCGTACAGCGTCTCGGCCAGGGTCAGCGCGGTCTCCGTCTTGCCCACGCCCGAGGGGCCCACCAGCATGAAGACGCCGATCGGCTTGTTCGGGTTGTCCAGCCGGGCGCGGCTGGTCTGGATCCGCCTGGAGATGATGTCCAGGCCATGCCGCTGGCCGATCACCCGCTGGTTGAGCGTGTCGGCCAGCTTCAGGATCGCTTCCACCTCGTTCTTGACCATGCGGCCCACCGGGATGCCCGTCCAGTCGGCCACCACGGATGCCACCGCCTGCGCGTCCACGGCGGGCAGGATGAGCGGCGATTCGCCCTGCATCTGCGCCAGCCGCTCCTGCAGGGCGTGCAGTTCCTGCCTCATCGCAGTACGCGCCGCATCGTCCAGCGGCGCGGCGGCGGCGTCCACCTGGCCGTCGCCGCTGGCGCGCAATTTGCCGCGCAGCTCGAGCACCTGCGCCACCAGCGCCTTTTCGTCGTTCCAGCGCGCTTCGAGCACGGCCAGCTTTTCCGCCTCGGCCGCGCGCCTGGCGGTGGCCTCGCCCAGGCGTTCGCCCGTTTCGATGCCCACCGCGACCTCCCGCTCGATGATGCCGATCTCCACGTCCAGGATTTCGAGGCGGCGCTGGACGTCCTCCACCTCGGGCGGGGTGGCGTGCTGGCTCACGGCGACGCGGGCGCAGCTGGTGTCCAGCAGGCTCACCGCCTTGTCGGGCAACTGGCGGGCCGGAATGTAGCGGTGCGAGAGATTGACCGCGGCGGTGATGGCCTCGTCCAGCAGCAGCACCTTGTGATGCTTTTCCAGCACGGAGGCCACGCCGCGCAGCATCGCCACCGCCTTGGCCTCCTCGGGCTCGGGGATCTGCACGACCTGGAAGCGCCGCGTGAGCGCCGGGTCTTTTTCGATGTACTTCTTGTATTCGGCCCAGGTCGTAGCGCCTATGGTGCGCAGCGTGCCCCGGGCCAGCGCCGGCTTGAGCAGGTTGGCGGCATCGCCCGTTCCCGCGGCGCCACCGGCGCCCACCAGCGTGTGCACTTCGTCCACGAACAGGATCACCGGCTTGGGGCTGGCCTGGACCTCGTCGATCACCTGGCGCAGCCGCTGCTCGAACTCGCCCTTCATGCTGGCGCCGGCCTGCAGCAGGCCGACGTCCAGCATGAGCAGGGACACGTCCTTCAGCTGGGGCGGCACGTCGCCCCGGGCAAGGCGCAGCGCGAAGCCTTCGGCGACGGCGGTCTTTCCGACGCCCGCCTCGCCCGTGAGGATGGGGTTGTTCTGCCGGCGGCGCATCAGGATGTCCACGATCTGGCGGATTTCCTCGTCGCGGCCCGTCACCGGGTCGATTTCGCCCTTGCGCGCCTTTTCGGTCAGGTCGACCGCGTACTTCGCCAGCGCCTCCTGCTTGCCCATCTGCGCCGGCGCCATCGCGCCGCTGGCCTCGCCGGGTTCGCCGCCCAGGCCCGTGCCGTCGCTGGCGGCCAACCCGCTCTCGGCCGAGCCCTTGACGATATCGGCCAGCTTGTCCGTCAGCGCGTCGATGCCGAGCTTCTCGAATTCGCGCGAGATGCCGTACAGGAGGTTGCGCAGCCCGCTGGTCTTGACGATGCCCACCATGATGTAGGCGCTGCGCACCTGGTTGTCGCCGTACTTGAGCGTGCCGTACACCCAGGCCCGCTCCACCGCGTTCTCGATGTGCTCCGACAGGTCGGAAATCGACGTCGCGCCGCGCGGCAGCCGGTCGAGCGCGCGCGTCAGGTCGGCCGCCAGCTTGGAGGCGTCCACGTCGAAGTGGCGCACGATGCGGTGCAGGTCGCTGTCGCTCGTGTTCAGGATCTGCTGCAGCCAGTGCACCAGCTCCACATAGGGGTTGCCGCGCAGCTTGCAGAAGACCGTGGCACCCTCGATGGCCTTGTACAGCAAGGGGTTGAGCTTTCCGAACAATGCGACCCGGCTGATTTCAGACATGAGAAGCTTTCTGCATGGAAGGGTTGCGGCTCGCCGTGTGGACGCGGCTGAGGCGTTCCACGTCGAGCAGTACATCGTCCGCGTCGCGCGCGCGGCGCCCCGGCGACATGCCGAGCCAGCTGGTCCAGCCAAGCTGCCCGTACTCGCCCAGGCGGGTCGCGGGAACCTCGTCGCGTTTCAGGATGAGGCGGGCATCCCAGGCCAGTTCGACGCCCAGGTAATTGCGCAGCCAGTCGCGCACCTGGAAGAAACGCACCCCGCCCGGCAGGAAGCGCTCGAATTCGCGCAGCGGCATGGTGCCCAGCCGCAGCCGGATCTTGTGCTGCGCGTCGGGCACCTTGGCGCCGGCGATCGCACCCTGGCCCAGACGGGAGGAAGCGGAACCCACCTCGATACGGTCTTTCGCTTTCGCCCCGGCCAGTGCCACGGACGTCAGGCGCGTGCGTTCACCCTCGGCCAAGCTCAGCCACTGCCGGCAATATTCCTGGACCGCGACCGGCACCCGCAGCAGCGCGGCCAGGGGTCGCACCAGCCCTTCGGCGTTGCGCGTCTGGCGGGCCAAGTGCCCGGCATGGTGCAGCTTCAGGTGGTCCGGAACGCTGTCGCGATTCTTCAACGCGGACTGGCCCAGGCCGATGAGGCTCGCGGCGTAGCGGCCGAAGGCATCGCGGTCCGGCCGGTCCAGGCTGGTCACCGGCTGGCAATCGGCCCAGGCGCGGTAGAACAGCAGGATCATGCGGTGCTGGAAGATGTCGCAAAAGCGCGCGATGGTTTCGTCCTTGGCGTGCAGCAGGCGCTCTTGCACATACTCGGTCACATGCTGGGGCAGCGCGCCGTTCGGGCCGAACAGCCCGAAATGATGGATGGAAAGACGGCCGAGCCCGTGCGCCGCGGCGCCAGGCTGGTACTGGTGCAGCGCGGCCGGCGCGAACATCAGCGAGGGGTGCTGGGTCAGACGCAGGGGTTCATCGCGCGGACGCGCTGCGCGGCCCAGCGGCACGGCGCCGGCGATGGCCGCGTCGACCTGCCGCAGCACATGGTAGAAGTCGTATTGAGTCGCGTCGGCCGCGAGCGCCGCCCACAGCCCTTCCAGCCGCACTGTCGGAGGCGTTGCAGGGGTTGCGTCGGCCGGGTTCGTCACGCCATTGGACGCCGTCCGACGCGCGGCTGCCAATGGGCAATCTGACCGCGCTGCGTACTGCGCAAGACAAATTCGGTGAATGAGTTCAGGCCCACGTGCCTGGCGAAGAATTGGTCCAGCACGGCGCCAAGCAACCAGGGGCTCCCACCTGCCAATGGGATCTCGTCGACCAGAAGATCCAACTGAACGCCGCGGCCAAAGACGATAGGGCCGCGCCCGGGCACGCGGCGGTTGACCTCTTTCACGGACAACTTCTGGACGGCCGCGATCTGAGCCTCGGCGCCCGCTGCGCCCAGGCGCGCATACAGTCCCAGCAGGTCGCGCACGGCGGCCGCGCCCTGCTCGGCGTTCAAGTCGGTCAACGTCAGGTAATTAAGGCTCAGGTGGGAGATCAGGCGCCAGGTGATCTCGCGTTCCGCCAGGGCTGGCGTGGGCCGCGTGGGCCCGGCCACGAACCGTATGCTCTCGACAGGCAGGGACGCCTGGGGCGTGAGATCCGTGCCCGCGCCGCCGATCGGCGCGAGCAGGGACAGGTCCCGGTTGGTGCACAGGGCTTCCACGGTGACCTGCCTCAGTTCGGCGGCGTAAGGGGCTTCGTTGGCGTCCACCAGCGACAGAAAGCATTCGCTGCCCACGTAGCCGGTCCGCGGCCCCTGCCGGCGCGCTTTCTCCGACAGCAGGCGCGGCTCGCGGCGCACCGAAAAATACGCGCCAGAGCCCCGCCGTTCGGTGTCGGCCGCCGCGTAGAAAGGATGGAAGACGATTTCCCGGTCCGAGTCGCCTTGATGGCCTATCACGCGATCGATGCTGTGCACTTCGAAATCCAGCGGGCGGCCCCGGTCCACGACGGCGTGGTACTCGAAACGGTTCGCGCCCACGGGGATGCGGTCGGACGTACGCGGAAACAGGTTGACCACGGGTGCGCAGTGCAGCAGGAAGCTGCTCGGATCGACCACGGCTTCCAGCGCGACGTTGGACGCCTTGAGCAGCACCACCACTTCGAAGCGTGTCCCGCCGATCCGGGGCAAAGCCCGCTGCAATCCGTTGATCGAGAAGAAACGATAACGCTCGGGAAAAGCGAAGTACTCGTGCAGCAGCCGGTATCCATCGAAGGCGCGCGAATCCAGCGGCAGCAGCGCCTGCTGCGTCGCGAAGCCCTCGCAGGCCAGCGCATCGGCCTGATAGGGGATCAGTTCATTGATCGGCAAGGTGCCGGGGTGAACCAGCAGGCCCAGGCACTGGGTGTGAATGAGTTCCTGGAGCTTGGAGGCCGTGTCGGGCGTGCCGTTGATGAAGAGCGGCAAGCTGTCCAGCTTCAGAGTGGATACCTCGAGTTGCCCGGTTGTTTCGAATACCAGCCGCAGGGCGCCGCGAACCGGCTCCCCCCACCGAAACTTGCTGACGGGCAGATCGGGCGGGGCCGCGGTGAGGCGGGCCTCGGCCAGGCGGATCGGCCACAGCATGAGATCGTGCGCGGTCCGGAACTCGCAGGCGGTCTGTTCATGGGCCGGCAGCCGTCCGCGCAGCCGCGAGTGGCGCGGCAGCAGGTGACCGTCCGGCGAACCGCCCTCGGATTTCGAAGGCTCGAAACGCGCGACCCCCATGGCCGGGGTGGGCGCGGAATAGCCAGGGTAGACCAGGTCCAGCAATCGCTGCGAGAAGCGGGGAAACTCCGCATCCATCTTCAGCTGGATGCGCGCCGACATGAACGCGAATCCTTCGAGCAGGCGCTCCACGTACGGGTCCGCCACCTCGATGCCGCGCATGCCCAGCCGGCCCGCCACCTTGGGGAACTGCTGGGCGAATTCGGCGCCCTGCTCGCGCACGTAGGCGAGTTCGCGGTTGTAGTAGTCGAGGAACCTGGGATCCATATCAACCCAGCCCGGTGGTGAACTGATCCTTCAGCGTGACGTGGCCGGTTTCCAGGTCCAGTTCGGAGCGCAGCAACAGTTCGAGCGGATAGGGCACCGACCACAACTCTCCGTGCAGTTCGAATTGCAGCAGGTTATGGTGACCGAGCGCATCCGTCGGCGTCAAGGCCTTCACGGTGAGGGTGTCGGGAAGGATGCGGGGCTCGAAGGCGAGGATCGCATCGCGGATCTGGTGTTCCAGTTCGCGCCAGTCCACGCCTGAAAAGATCTTGCCCGACAGGACCGGAATGCCGAAATTGACGACGGACTTCCGGACCTCGGGGTAGCTGCTCAACTGGTCGCCGGTATGGTGGGCCGTCGTGTTCAGCAGCCACGCCAGGTCGCGCAGCACCGTGCGCTTCAGGCGCCCCTTCGAGACGACCGCGTTCTGCAAAGGTTCCGTCCTCTGCCCCGGCTCGTCGTCCGTCAGCCGGTCCAGCAGGGCCGGTTGAAGCCGATCCCCTTCGGAACGTTCGCTGGCGAGGTCTTCCATGGGGTACTCGGTGATCGGGTGGAGGGCCTGAACCTGGGGCGTAGGCCTAGGTCGGTGAGGCAGTGTCCGGCGCGCCGGTCGCCGAAGAGCCCATCGAGATGGTTCGCGTATCCAGGATGGGGTGCTCACCGACATCGCTCATCCAGACGCGCTGGCCCACGCCGAACCAGGCATCGGGGCCGTGCTCCACCCACTGCGTCGCGCGGCTTTGCCTCAGCTCGTCGGCTACCGCCGGATCCAGCTGCGCCGGTTCCGGATAGCGCGTGGGAATCAATGCCGGAACTCGGCCTTCATTGGGAAGCAGCAACTCGGCCGGCAACCAGACAAGGTCCCGCATGTCGGTGGGCGGCTCGGTATGAATGCCGGAACAGGATTCGAGGGGCAGCCAGTAATACTGTCCGTTGACGATGACTTCGCACACCGGCCCCAACCGCGCGTCCCCGTCCATCAGCCATTCGCATGACACGCCATCGACGGAGCAGGCCGTCGGCTCGGCCGCGTCCATGGCTTGTGCCCGCAAGCCGGCGGCGGCCGAGTTCGGTCCGGAAACGTCGAGGCGCAAAGCCTCCATCAGCAGGCCGATCCACGACGGCGGCTTGCCCATCACTTGCGGCGTGCGCTTGCCCTCGAACACCTGGGCGCGAAACATCTCGCACCGGATGGCCTCGCGATAGGTCTGGGCCATGGGCAGCGCCCGGGCATCGAGCTGCGCGCACAGTTGCAGCTGCTCGAGCGCGCGCTGCCAGCGCCCCAGCACGCAAAGCAGCTGGAACAGATGGATGCGCAGCTTCGCCGAACTCGCATCGCGCTTGACCTGCGACTGCAGTTCCTGAAGCTGCGATGCGAGCGTTTCCATCGGCGTATCCCTTGAAAAAGGCGTGCCCTGCTACTTGTTGGCTTTCTGATCCCACTCGGCGCTGACCGAGGGCCCCTTGCCGCCCTCCTTGTTCTGCTCCCAGTACTCCGTCTTGATCTTGGTGAAGTTAAACGACACGGTTACCGATGGGATCTGATTGTCGATGCCGGTGAAATTTACCGACGACACGACGGCATCACTCAAAGTGATCTCCAGATAAACCCAGCTCTTGCCACCCATCTTGACGGCGTGCAACTTGACGGTTGGGTAGTGTTTGTGCTCCGCACAGCCTTTTATGAGATTCGGTATGGCTTTCTCGAGCTGACAGGTGAACACGAAATCCTGGTAGGTCACCGTTCCAACCCCCGCACCACCGCCATA
>JAMPXR010000090.1 GCA_023701085.1 Ramlibacter sp.
TGCACGGCGTGACCTACTGGTTCATGAAGGGCGAGACCATCCATGGCTTTCCGCCGGCCTTTCGCGCCGTCGGCAGCGGCTACTGGCTAGCGGTGCCGATCCCGGTGTACGTCATGGTGCTGTTCCTGACCGCCGGCGTCGTGTTCGCGCAGCGCACCACCTGGGGCCAGGAAATCTACGCGATCGGGGCCAATCCCGAAGCAGCCCGGCTCTCAGGGGTTCCCGTCAGGCGGCGCCTGGTGCTGGTGTACGTGGCCAGCGGCGCGATGGCCGGACTGGCCAGCCTCATCTTCCTGGCGCGACTGAACTCCGCCGAAGGGGACATCGGCGAATCCCTGACCCTGCCGGCGATCGCCGCCGTCCTGATCGGCGGGACCTCGCTGTTCGGCGGCGTGGGTTCGATGCTGGGAACCCTGGTCGGCGCCGTGATCCTGACGCTGGTGCTCAATTTCATGAACCTGTTGACGATCAACGCCAACTGGCAGCCGCTGGTGACGGGCGTCATCGTGGTGCTCGCTGTATTTTTGGACAACCTCACTCGCAAAGGAGACTCTCGATGAAACCCCTTCGGTCCGTGACCCTGGCGCTCGCCGCTCTCGCCGCCCTGGCTGGCACCGGCGTGGCCCGCGCCGACAACGAGCGGCTGGCCGTCTTCACCAAGAACCAGACCAATCCCTACTTCCAGGCCGTGCGCCTGGGCTCGGAAGCGGCCGCCCGGCAGATGAAGGCCACGGTCACGCATTACGTGCCGACCAAACCCGACAGCATTCCCGAGCAGATGAGCCAGATCGAGGATGTGATCGTCAAGAAGCCCGACGCGATCGTCTTCGTGCCGGTGGACTACAAGGCGATGGCGCCCGGCGTCCAGAAGATCAACACCGCCAAGATCCCGGTGGTCAACGTCACCGACCGCAGCGAGATCGGAACCTTTGTCTCCTTCGTCGGCGCGAGCGACTACGACCTGGGCAAGGAAGCCGCGCGCGTCCTGTTCAAGGCCATGGGTGGCAAGGGCAACGTGATCGGGATCGAAGGCGTCAAGGGCTCGCTGACCAATATCGACCGCCAGCGCGGCATGCGCGACGCGCTGAAGGAGTTCCCGAACATCAAGCTGCTGGCGTCGCAGCCGGGCAACTACCAGCGCCTGCAGGCGCTGCAGGTGATGGAAAACCTGATGCAGTCCTATCCGCAGATCGACGGCGTGTTCGCGGCCAACGACGCGATGGCCGCCGGGGCCATCGAGGCCATGGAAGGTGCCAACCGCAAGGCGCTGGTGGTGGGCATCAACGGCACCAAGGAGGCGATCGACGCGATCAACGCCGGCAAGATGCTGGCCACGGGCGACTACAACGGCTTTCTGCAGGGCTGCCTGGGCACCATGGCGGCGCTGCGCTCGCTGCGCGGCCAACCGGTGCCCAAGGAAATCGTGCTGCCCGCGGCCGTGATCGACAAGTCCAACACCGCAGGCCACGCCGTCCCGGTGGAAAAGCGCAGCTGCCCGCGCTGGGAGGATGCGGTCAAGTCCTGACCGCACCGTCCCGTTCGGCCCCCTGCAGCCGACCGCGAATTGAGGGAAACTGGCGTGTCCAGCATCTGGCCGGCGCCGGCAACCGCGTTGCCGGCGCCGGCTGAGCAGCAGCGCCGCAACCCCTGACATATCCATTTTTTTCGGAGAAGTCCATGAAATACAACCGCCCGCATGCCACCGCTTCCTGGGGCACCATGGCCAAGGACTGGGAACTTGGCGTTGACTACCAACGCATGAACCGCGAGCGGCTGGCCCGGGCGCAGGCGGCCATCAAGAATGCCGGCCTGGGCGGCGTGCTGAGCTTCAGCGTCGACAACGTACGCTACGTCACCAGCACCCACATCGGCGAGTGGTCGCGCGACAAGTTCGACCGCTACAGCCTGTGCGTGCCCGATGCGCCACCGTTCCTGTGGGACCCGGCCCCGCCGGCCAAGCGCATCTCCAGCCCCTGGATCGCCGACCGCGTCGAGCCGCCCAAGAGCATCCTGCAAGGGGCGCTGCCGCCCAAGATGGAGGTGCAGGCCGATTTCGCCAAGCAGATCCGCAAGGCCATGGCCGACTACGGCATCAGCGGCAAGCCGCTGGGGGTGGACGTGATCGAGCTGCCGATGCTGCGCGCCCTGGAAAAAGAAGGCATCGAGGTGGTCGACGGCCAGCAGGCCATGCTGGATGCGCGCGAGATCAAGACGGCCGACGAGATCCAGTGCCTGAAGGTGGCCGCCGGCATGGTGGACGCCACCTACTACGACATCTGCAAGGCAATCCGCCCGGGCGTGCGCGAGAACGAGCTGGTGGCCATCGCCAATGACCGGCTGTTCCGCCTGGGCTCCGAGCGCGTGGAATGCGTCAACTCGGTGGCCGGCCCGCGCGGCACGCCCCATTCGCACACCATGAGCGACCGCATCATCCAGCCGGGCGACATGGTCTACCTGGACATCATGCATTCGTTCAACGGCTACCACACCTGCTACTACCGCACCTTCGTCTGCGGCGAACCCAACAAGCACCAGATCGAGGCCTACGAGCTGGCCAGCAAGTGGATCAGCGCCTCGATCGACGCCATCAGGCCCGGCATCAGCGTGGACGAGGTGGCGCAGGTCTGGCCCAAGGCGCAGGAGTTCGGCTACAAGAACGAGGAAGAGGCGTTCCTGCTGCAGTACGGCCATGGCATCGGCCTGGGCCTGTGGGAGCGGCCGATCTTCACCCGCCGCTTCGCCGGCCAGGACACCAAGCTCAAGGAAGGCATGGTGTTCGCGGTGGAGACCTGGAAGGGCGCCGCCGACGGCTCCGGCGCCGCGCGCATCGAAGAGGAAGTGGTGGTCACCAAGGACGGCTGCGAGATCATCACCAACTTCCCGTCGGACCGCCTGATCTCCTGCGGCCTGCCGGGCTGCGAAGTCTTCTGACGGTGGAGGCGGTGGCGGCGGCGCGATGGTGATGGCGCAAACGCCCGTTTCCATCGTCACCGGCTTTCTCGGCAGCGGCAAGACCACGCTGCTGAACCGCGCGCTGCGGGACCCGCTCCTCGCGCGCACCGCGGTGCTGATCAACGAATTCGGCGAGATCGGGCTCGACCACGACCTGGTGCAGGCCGGCAGCGACAATGTCGTGCTGCTGGAGAACGGCTGCCTGTGCTGCGCCGTCAAGGGCGACCTGGTCAAGGCGCTGGACACCCTCGCGCGCGGCGCGCTCAAGGGCGAGCTGCCGCCGTTCGACCGCTGCGCGATCGAGACCTCGGGCCTGGCCGAGCCGACGCCGGTGATCGAGGTGCTGCTCTCGGAGCCGACCATCGCGGCACGCTACGCGCTGCACGACGTGACCACCACGGTCGACGCGATCAACGGCGCGGCCACGCTGGCCGCCCATCTGGAATCAGCCAAGCAGGTGGCGCTGGCCGACCGCGTGCTGGTCACCAAGACCGACCTGTTGGCCGAAGGCGCGGTGGGCCAGGAGTCGCTGGCGGACCTGCACGCTCGCATCGCCGCGCTGAACCCGGCGGCGGCAATTCTCGACGCGAGCAAGATCGCCCACCCGGCCGAACTGATGACCGCGCCCAACGACGACGCCTCGCCGCTGCGCACCATCGAGCGCGTCGCCGCGGCGCTGTCACTGCAAGGCACAGCGGCGCTGGCGGGTCATGAGAGTAGCGGCTCGGAGCCGTCTGTAGCTGCGAACGGCGATGCAAACGAGCCAGGCCGGCCGCGCTACGCCCGCGTGCACGCGCCGCGCGAGGCCGACGGCCGCATCCGCACCTTCAGCTTCGTGCGCGACGAGCCGATGGCGATGCGTGCATTGGAGATGTTCCTGGAAGCGCTGCAGCAAAGCCTGGGCCCGGCGCTGCTGCGGGTGAAAGGCTTGGTCCACGTGCGCGAGCATCCACAAGGCCCGGCCGTCGTGCACGGCGCGCAGCAACTGCTGCATGGGCTGACATGGATGCCAGCATGGCCGAGCGAGGACCGCCGCACCCGTATCGTCTTCATCATGCTGGCCGAGAAGGCGGGCGAGGTGGAGGAGCTGTTCGAGTGGGTGAGGAGGATGGCGCGCTGAGCAAGCTTGCGATGCTGTGATCGTCCCGCGCCCACGCCCCGGTCGTCAGACCTTCCTGCCGTAGTAGAGATGGCCCACCAGTTCACCGTCGATTGACGCGACGTCCGGCAGCCTTCCCCACAGCTCGAAGCCGCACTTCTTCATCAAGTTGACGCTCGCGGTGTTCTTCTCGAGCAGTATGCCGAAGAGTACATGCTTGCCCAGCCGCGGCGCCTCGTCGATCGCGTGTCGCACGAGCTGGGTGCCGACGCCGCGACCCCGGAACGCGGCGCGAACGTAATATGAAATTTCGGCGGTTCGACGGAACGCGGCGCGGCCGGGCCGGTGCGCGCTCAGCGACGACCAGCCGACCGCCCTTCCACCTGACTCGGCCACGTAGATGGGGAGAACCGCCGGATCATGTTCGCGGAACCACTCCAGCCGCTGTTCAACGGTGACATCTTCAAGGTCTCCCGTGGCGAACCGCTGCCGGACCGCTTCGTTGTAGATCGACACGATCTCGCCGAGATCGTGCAGCGTGGCCAGACGAATCCTTATCGATTCCACACGGACATCCGATGCCAAGGAAGTTTGGATAAGCACGGCTGCGGCCAGCGGTGCTTCGCGTTCATGAACGGGATTGTGGACGAATATCCGCGTGCGGCCCGCGGTCGCCCGCGGCCCTGGCCGCCTCGTGGGAAGTATGGCGAACGCGCCAGTGACAGTGCTCTGGGGCTTTGCGCCTTGCCGCCGCGCCAGACATGATCCATTGGCGCAGGGGTTGGCGGCAGCCCGTTACGCGGTCAGGTCGGCGATCTCGTCGAGCTGCGAGACCATCCAGTCTGGCGGCGCGGCGGCAAAGGCCGGTCCCTGGGATTCGCCGCCATGAATGATCGCCACCCGCATCCCGACGGCACGAGCGGCGCGGACGTCAGCCAGGCTGTCGCCGACGAACAGCGCCTCTTGCGCAGGCACCTTCATCGTGGCGAGCACCGCCGACACACCCTCCGGGTCGGGTTTGAGGTGCATCACGTCGTCGCGGCCGAGCACCGGCCACAACATCCGCTGAATGCCGAAACGACCGAGTGCGGCGTCGAGTGCCGCACGCCCGACGTTGCTGACCATTGCCGATCCGACCTGGCGATCGGCCAGCCGCTGCAGCAGCGCGGATGCACCCGATCGCAGCGACCAGCGCGTCAGCGCGTCGGCATCCCAGCGGTCGTAGATCGGAAATAGCGCCCGGCGCAAGGCCTCGAGCCGCCCCTGCGCTGCGGCCCGGTCGGCCGCGGTGTTCCACATCTGGGCGTAATTGCCCTCGACAGGGTACCCCTGTTCGGCGAAGGCTCTGCGCAGTTCGGCCTCGGCCGGCACGAGCCGCCACTGGAAGTCGACCAGCGTGCCCTCGAAGTCGAATACGACTGCCCGAATCAGCTTGTCCATGCCCGATGTTGCTCCGCTTGATCGCCAACCCGACTGAAGTGCTTGACGATATCAGGATCGGAAACACATGGCCATGCGACAGCGCTTGGTTGCGCTGACCGCGATCGGCCTGGGCATCGTGGGCGCCGGGCTTTGGTGGCAGCCTGCTCACCGATATCAAGCGGCTCACCCCTCCGAAAAGACTCTCAATCCGATGATTCCGGCCGCGATCACGGCGATGGAGGCGAGTCGCCCGGCCGACGCGGATTCTCCAAACAAATAGATGCCGAGAACGGCGGTTCCGATGGCGCCCACCCCGGTCCAGACCGCGTAGGCCGTGCCCACAGGAAGATTCTTCATCGCCATCGCGAGCAGCAAGACGCTGGCCGACATCGCGGCCAAGGTGCCCACACTCGGCCAGAGGCGAGTGAACCCTTGCGTGTACTTCAGTCCGACGGCCCAGCCGATCTCGAAGAGACCGGCGACGAACAGGATCATCCAGGACATACGGAACCCCCATATACCGGGGCCGTCCCCAAACGATGCATGGGCGGGGTCGTCCCCGCGGCTCCAAGATTACGGCAACAGCGACGCGCCCGCATCGCACCTGCCAATGTCCGGGCGGTTCATGGGTGGTTGTTGCACGACACTTTCGCCCATCCACTACAGTTGCAGCTGCGCCACCATGGAAGGTGACGTCCTCCACGCAAGGCATCGCATGAGCCACGACGTTCCGACCGAGATGAAGCCTGGGGCGAGCCGCTTGCGGCGCGCCAGCTTGATCATCTACCTCATCCTGCTGGCCGGGTACGTGCTCTCGTTCGTGCACCGCACGGCTCCTGCGGCGATCGCGGCCGAATTGAGCGGCGCGTTCCAGATCAACAGCGCGCTGCTGGGCGCGCTGGCCGCGACCTATTTCTATGTCTACACCCTGCTGCAGATTCCGGTGGGCGTGATGGCGGACACCCTGGGGCCGCGGCTGATCGTGACCATCGGGGCGTTCATCGCGGGCATCGGATCGCTGCTCTTCGGTCTGGCGCCGGCCTGGGAAATTGCCGCGGTCGGCCGCACGCTGGTGGGGATCGGCGTGGCCGTGACCTTCGTGTCGCTGCTCAAAATCTGCGCCAACTGGTTCGCCCCCGAACGGTTCGCGACCCTCAATGGCGTGACGCTGCTGGCGGGAAATCTCGGCGCGGTGGCCGCCGGTGCGCCGCTCGCGTGGGCGGTGAGCGTGCTGTCCTGGCGTTCGGTGTTCGTAGCACTGGGCCTTGCGTCACTGCTCGTCGGCGCATTGACCTGGGCCTTCGTGCGCGACCGCCCCGAGCAGCGCGGCTTCCAGTCCGGAGCGAGCCAGCCCGCTGTCCGCACGGACATCCATTGGACTCGCGCCTTGGCGCAGGTGCTGGCCCAACCGGCAACCTGGCCGGCTTTGGGCGTCAATATCGGGGTCGGTGGAAGCTACCTGGCCTTTGCCGGCTTGTGGGTGGTGCCCTACCTGCGCGAGGTGCACGGGCGGTCCCCATCCGTTGCCGCGGAGCATGCGAGCCTGCTCGTCCTGGGCGTTGCGCTCGGCTCGCTGATCATCGGGCTGGTGTCGGACCGGCTGCGCAACCGCCGGGGCGTGATGGCCACGTACACCATCGCCTACGCGCTGTCGTGGCTGCCCTGGCTTTTGCACGCCACGATGCCGCTGTGGGCGAGCTACCTGTGGTGCCTGCTGATGGGGCTGTTGATCCCCGGCTTCATCCTGACCTGGACCATCGCGAAGGAAGCCAACCGGCCGGAGCACGCGGGGATGGCGGTGTCCGTGGTCAACGTGGGCATCTTCCTCGGCGCGGGCATTCTGCAGCCTCTCGTGGGTGCCGTGCTGGACGCGGGACGCGCCCGCGGAGCCCTGGCCGGTGCCTGGGACCAGGCACTGCTGATCCTGGCGGGCAGCGCGGCGCTGGGCGCGGTCTGCGCGCTGCTGGTCCGGGCGCATCCGCAGCAACGCCCCGGCCACAAGCAGCCTGCGGGCGCCTGAGGGCAGCCGGACGCGAACAACGCCGGTCGGGACGACTGACAGCCCTCACGAAGCTCTGGAGCCCTTCATGTCCGAGAACCTCGACCTCCCGCGGCCGCCTGCCGCAGGCACAGCGCCCGCCGCGGCGGATCGCACGGCCGCGCTGGACGAGCTGGCCGGGCGTTTCGGTCCGCGCGCCTCGCGCTCGCCCGCTGTGCTGGCGCAGCATGGCGGCAGCGAGGCCTACCACGCGACCTTGCCGCCGGAACTGGTGGTCGAGCCGGAGTCCACCGAAGAGGTGCAGGCGATCGTGCGCCACTGCGCGGCGCACCGCTTGCCGGTGATTCCGTTCGGCGCCGGCACCTCGCTGGAGGGCAACACCAGCGCGCCGCATGGCGGCGTCTGCATCGACTTCGCGCGCATGAAACGGGTGCTGGCGGTGCGCGCGGAGGATCTGGACTGCAGCGTCCAGCCCGGTATCACGCGCAAGGAGCTCAACGCCCAGTTGCGCGACACCGGCCTGTTCTTCCCGATCGATCCGGGCGCGGACGCGTCCATCGGCGGCATGAGCTCGACCCGCGCGTCGGGCACGATGGCCGTGCGCTACGGCACCATGCGCGACAACGTGCTCAGCCTCGAAGTCGTGCTGGCCAGCGGCGAACTCATGCGCACCGCGCGGCGTGCGCGCAAATCGGCCGCCGGCTATGACATGACCCGGCTGTTCGTCGGCGCCGAGGGCACACTGGGCGTGATCACCGAAATCACGCTGCGCCTGCACCCGCTGCCCGAGGCCATTTCGGCGGCGACCTGCGCGTTCGCCCGACTGGACGATGCCGTCAACTGCGTCATCGCGATCATGCAGCTGGGGTTGCCGATCGCGCGCATCGAATTGCTCGACGAAGTCATGCTGCGCGGCGTGAACCTGTATTCCAAGCTCGGGATGGCCGAGGCGCCGACGCTGTTCCTGGAGTTTCACGGCAGCCCGGCGGCGGTCGAGGAGCAGGCCCGGCGGGCCCAGGAGATCGCCGCCGGATTCGACGCCGGCGAATTCCGCTGGGCCACGCGGCCCGAGGACCGCACCCGCCTCTGGACCGCGCGCGACAACACCCTGTACGCCGGCATGGCCTTGCGCCCCGGCGTCAAGGCCA
>JAMPXR010000091.1 GCA_023701085.1 Ramlibacter sp.
GTGCTTGCCGTTGATCTGCAGCACCAGCTCGATCTCGTCCTGTTTCAGCGCCTCTTCGTCGACCTTGGGCCAGGGGGCGTCGAGCAGTTCCCCCAGCCGCTTCGCATAGCCCAGGGCGTGCCAGAGCTCGTGGGCGATGTGCGGCGTCGCCGGGTACAGCACGCGCAGCAGGATGCCAAAGCCTTCGCGCAGCGCGGCGGCGGCGCCCGGCTCGTTGCCGCCCTTGAAGTCCTCCAGCGCGTTGAGCAGCTTCATGGCCCCGGACACCACGGTGTTGTACTGCATGCGCTGGTAGTCGTAGTCCACCTGCTTGAGCACCGTGTGGATCTCGAAGCGCAGGTCCTTCGCCTGCTTGCCGAAGCCCGCCGCCGACTGCTCCGCGCCGTCCTGGGCGCCGAGCTTGTAGCCGAAGTTCCACACCCGGCGCAGGAAGCGGAACGAGCCTTCCAGCGCCGCATCGTTCCACTCCAGCGTGGCCTCGGGCGGCGCGGTGAACATGGTGTACAGGCGCGCCGTGTCGGCGCCGTATTTCTCGATCAGGTCCTGCGGGTCGACCCCGTTGTTCTTGGACTTGGACATCGTGGTCCAGCCTTCGCAGGCCACCGGCAGCCCGTCGGCCTTGGACGTGGCCGAGATCACCTTCGCGTGTTCGTCGCGCACGATGTCGAGCTCGTCCACCCAGTAGTAGCGCTTGCCCTTGTCACTCACGCGCACGAAGGCCTCGTTGAGCACCATGCCCTGCGTCAGCAGCCTGGTGAAGGGCTCGTCGATCTTGACCAGGCCGAAGTCACGCATCACCTTGGTCCAGAACCGCGCGTACAGCAGGTGCAGGATGGCATGCTCGATGCCGCCGATGTACTGGTCCATCGGCATCCAGTAGGCGGCGCCGCGCCCCACCATCGCCTGATCGTCGCGCGGGTCGCAGTAGCGCATGTAATACCAGGCCGAATCCACGAAGGTGTCCATGGTGTCGGTCTCGCGCCGCGCATCCCGGCCGCACACCGGGCAGGCGGCCTTCAGGAAATCCGCGCGCTTGTTCAGCGGATTGCCGGACCCGTCGGGCACGCAGTCCTGCGGCAGCACGACCGGCAGGTCTTTCTCCGGCACCGGAACGGCGCCATGCTCGTCGCAATGGATGATGGGAATCGGCGTGCCCCAGTAACGCTGGCGGCTGATGCCCCAGTCGCGCAGCCGCCAGGTGGTGACTTTCTCGCCCAGGCCCTTGACCTCCAGCGCATGGGCGATGGCATCGATCGCCTCGCCGCAGGAAAAGCCGCTGAAGATGTCCGAATTGATGGTCACGCCGCGCGCCGTGTCGGCGTACCAGTCGTGCCAGTGCTTGTAGTCGTAGTGCTCGCCGTCCACGTGCACCACCTGCATGATCGGCAGGTTGTACTTCAGCGCGAAGGCGAAATCGCGCTCGTCATGGCCGGGCACGCCCATCACGGCGCCGTCGCCGTAGCCCATGAGCACGTAGTTGCCCACCCACACGTCGACGGGCTCGTCGGTGATGGGATGGAACACGACCAGCCCGGTGGGCACGCCTTCCTTCTCGCGCAGGGCCAGCTCGGCCTCGGTCGTGCCGCCCTTGCGGCACTGCTCGACGAAGGCGGCCACGCGCGGATTGGTGCGCGCCGCGTGCGCGGCCAGCGGATGCTCGGGCGCGACGGCGCAGAAGGTCACGCCCATGAGGGTGTCGGCGCGCGTCGTGAACACGTACATCCTGCCGTTGTCGATCAGGTCGCCGTTGAAATCGCGGATGCCGTGCGTGAAGCAAAAGCGCACGCCTTCGCTCCTGCCGATCCAGTTCTCCTGCATCAGCTTGACGCGCTCGGGCCACCCGGGCAGCTTGTGCTGGACATGATCGAGCAGCTCTGCGGCGTAATCGGTGATCTTCAGATAGTAGCCGGGAATCTCGCGCTTTTCCACCGAGGCGCCGGTGCGCCAGCCCTTGCCGTCGATCACCTGCTCGTTGGCCAGCACCGTCTGGTCCACCGGGTCCCAGTTCACCACCTGGGTCTTGCGGTAGGCAATGCCCTTTTCCAGCATCTTCAGGAACAGCCACTGGTTCCACTTGTAGTAGCTGGGGTCGCAGGTGGCGACCTCGCGCGACCAGTCGATCGCCAGGCCCATCGCCTGCATCTGCCGCTTCATGTAGGCGATGTTGTCGTAGGTCCACTGGGCCGGCGGCACGCCGTTCTTCATGGCCGCGTTCTCGGCGGGCAGGCCGAACGCGTCCCAGCCCATCGGCATGAGCACGTTGTACCCGTTCATGCGCAGGTAGCGCGTGAGCATGTCGTTGATGGTGTAGTTGCGCACATGGCCCATGTGCAGCTTGCCGCTCGGGTACGGCAGCATCGAGCAGGCGTAAAACTTCTTCTTGCCGGCGTCCTCCACCACGCGGTACGCATCCCGCGCAACCCACTGCGCCTGGGCCGAACGCTCCACTTCCGAAGGGTTGTATTTCTCTTGCATAAATGATCCGCCGGCTGTTTGCCCGGCCTGCTGGGATTCTACGGGCGCCTCAGCGCGCCGGCTGCGGCGGCTGCGCGACGAAACCGATGCGGTTCAGGCCCGCCTTCTGGGCCGCGCCCATGACCTCCACCACGCGCCCGTACGGCACCGCCTGGTCCGCCCGCAGCTGCACCTCGGTGTCGGCGTTGCGCTGCGCGGCCTGGACCAGGCCCTCGGCGAGCTGGGGCAGCCCCATCGGCTGGTCGTCCAGGAAGATCCCCCCACCCTTGTCCAGCACGACAGTGACCCAGTTGCGGACCTCATCCGGCTTCGCGGCGTCGGTGCGCGGCAAGTCGAGCCGAATGGAGCTGCCCAGCAATGGCGCGGTGATGATGAAAATCACGACCAGCACCAGCATCACGTCCACCAGCGGCGTCATGTTGATGTCGCTCATGGGCTCGGGGCCCCGGCTGCGCTCGAGCCGTCCGAAGCTCACGATGTCCCCGCGCGCGCCGCCGGGGCGGCTGTCGCGGCCGCGAGGCCCCCGCCCGCGCCCTGGGCTCGCCGCGGCCCGGCCTGCGCGCGCTCGGTCCCGGCGGCGTGGGTGAGCAGCTCGCGCAGGTCGCGGGCGAACCCCTCCAGGTCGGCCTCGATGCGGCCGATCAGGCGGCCGAAGACGTTGTAGCCGAGCACGGCCGGGATCGCGACGGCCAGGCCCGCCGCGGTCATGATCAGCGCCTCGCCCACCGGCGCCGCCACCTTGTCGAGCGTGATCTGGCCCGCCACGGCGATGCCGGTGAGCGCGTGGTAGATGGCCCAGACCGTGCCCAGCAGCCCGACGAAGGGGGCGGTGGAGCCCACGCTGGCGAGCAGCACCTGCCCGAACTGCAATTTGCCCAGCACCTGGTGCAAGGCATCGCGCAGGACGCGCGTGAGCTGCTGCGACCGGTCGCCCGCCGCCGCCAGCGAGCCGGGGTGCTCGGCCTGGGTCGCCACGATCAGCGGCAGGACCAGCGATTCCCGGTCGAAACCGCCCACCACCTGGCGTGCCTGCTCGACCGACGCGCACTGCCAGAAAGCGGCCGTGCTGCGCCCGACGTCGCGCTGGGCGCGGCGCAGCAGCCAAGACTTCCACAGGATGACGACCCAGCTGGCCACCGACATGGCCAGCAGCAGGACGGCCACGGCCCGTGTGACCGCATCGCCCTGCGAGAACAACTCGCCAAAGCTCATTTCAGCGCCTCCCCCCGCCCGCCGGCGCCTTCGCGGGCATTCAACGCAGTCCGAGCACGTCGAACATGTCGAACAGGCCGCTGCGCTTGCCGGCCAGGAACCGCACGGCGCGCAGGCTGCCCTGCGCGTAGGTGGCGCGGCTGGCGGACTTGTGGGTGATTTCGATGCGCTCGCCGGTGCCGGCGAACAGCACGGTGTGGTCGCCGACGATGTCGCCCCCGCGGATCGTGGAAAAACCAATCGTGGAAGGATCGCGCTCGCCGGTGACGCCCTCGCGCGCATAAACCGCGCAATCCTTCAGCTTGCGGCCCAGGGCCTGCGCCACCACCTCGCCCATCTTCAACGCGGTGCCCGAGGGGGCGTCGACCTTGTGGCGGTGATGGGCCTCGATGATCTCGATGTCGTAGCCGCTCGCCAGCGCCTTGGCCGCCATCTCCAGCAGCTTGAGCGTCACGTTGACGCCGACGCTCATATTGGGCGCCATCACGACCGCGATGTCGCGGGCGGCGTCGGCGATTTGCTGCTTCTGCCCATCGTGGAACCCGGTCGTGCCGATCACGGCATTGACGCCGCGCTCGCGGCAGGCTGTCAGGACAGCCAGCGTGCCCTCCGGGCGCGTGAAATCGATCAGCACGCCCGCGTCGGCCAGCCCGACCGCCGGGTCCGACGAAATCGGCACCCCGCTGGCATGGCCCAGGAAAGCCGCCGCGTCGTTGCCGATGGCCGGGCTCGACGCAATGTCGAGCGCGCCGGTCAGCTGGCAGTCGCCGGAGGCGCGGATGGCCTCGATCAGCATATGGCCCATGCGCCCGCTGGCGCCGGCGACCGCGACCTTGTGCATGGAGGGGGATGCGGCCATGGCCTGTTCCTTCAGCGGGCCGGCTCTTCCAGCGGCGGATAGCTGGCCGCGGGCGCCGCCGCGGCGGGGGCCTGCGCTGCATCCAGGGCCGCCGTGGACCCGGGGCCGGCCGCCGGCGGCCGGGGCGTGGAAAACTGCTTCAGCGCCTCCTCGCTGGCTTCGAGCTCGGGCACCTTGCCGGCCTTGCCCTTGCGGCCCAGGCTCGCCACGAACTCCGCCTCGCTGGGCATTTCGTCGCCTTCGAAGCGCTCGAGCAGGTTGTTCCTGAAGAACACCGCCAGTTTGCGCTGCTGCGGCTCCAGCCCCTGGCGCTTGAGCGTAAAGACGTAATCCCAGCGGTCGGCATGAAAGACGCTGCTGACCAGGGGCGTGCCCAGGATGTCGCGCACCTGCTGCCGGTTCATGCCCGGCTTGATGGCCTCGACCTGCTCCCTGGCAACGAAATTGCCCTGCACCACTTCCACCTTGTACGGCGCGATCGACCCCACGAGGCGATTGCTCACATTGTCGAAAGTGCCGCAGGCGCTTGCCATCACGCAGGCCGTCAGGACCGTGGCGAGACGGAGGGCACGGGGGGACGTCGGGGACATGGGCAAAGCGGTAGCGATATGATCAAAAGATTGTAGCGGCTGGCCGCCCTGGGAAAGCCGCTGGAAAAACCATGGCCAACATCGACGAACTCAAGAGCACCGGCTTGAAGGCCACGCTGCCCCGCTTGAAGATTCTGGACGTGTTCCAGAAAGGCGCGCAGCGCCACATGACGGCCGAAGACGTGTTCCGGGTGCTGCTCGAAGAGCGCTCGGACATCGGCCTGGCCACGGTGTACCGCGTTCTCACGCAGTTCGAACAGGCCGGCATTCTGTCGCGCAGCCACTTCGAAAGCGGCAAGGCGGTGTACGAGCTCAACGAGGGAACCCACCACGACCATCTGGTGTGCCTGGACTGCGGCCGGGTCGAGGAGTTCTACGATGCGGAAATCGAGAAACGCCAGCACGCGGTGGCCAAGACCAAGGGCTTCATGATCGCGGAGCACGCGCTCAGCCTGTACGCGCATTGCACGAAAGAGAACTGTCCGAACAGGGATCGGGGGCCGGGGGTCGGCGGCCAGTCCTAGGGACCCCGATCCCCGCGCCCTACTTGTCCTGCTCCATCGCCCGGCGGTGCCGCTCGACGAACTCCTGGTAGGTGTCCACCCCGCGCAATTGCAGGATGGTGTTGCGCACCGCCGCCTCGACCAGCACGGCGATGTTGCGACCGGCCACGACCTGGATCACCGCCTTGCGGACCGGCACGCCCAACACATCCTGGGTGAGCGGCTCGTACGGCAGTCGTTCGTATTCGCGCTCCATGGTGTCCTTGCGCACCAGGTGCACGATCAGCTTGAGCCGCATCTTCCGGCGCACGGCCGTTTCGCCGAAGATGGCGCGGATGTCGAGCAGGCCGATGCCGCGCACCTCCAGCAGGTTCTGCAGCAGTTCCGGGCAGCGGCCCTCGATGGTGGTCTGGTTGATCCGGTACAGGTCCACGGCGTCGTCGGCCACCAGTCCCTGGCCGCGCGAGATCAGTTCCAGGCCCAGCTCGCTCTTGCCCAGCCCGGATTCGCCGGTGATCATGACCCCCAGCCCGAGAATGTCCATGAAGACGCCGTGCATCGAGGTGCGCTCGGCGAAGTGCTTGGACAGGTAGGCGCGCAGCACGTCGATGACGAAGGCCGACGGCTCGTGCGTCGCGAACATGGGAATCTGCGCGCGCTCGCACATCGACAGCAGGGCATCGGGCGCCACCTGGCCGTCGGTGAGCACCAGCACCGGCGGCTCCAGCGTGACGATGCGCGAGATGCGCCGGGCGCAATCGTCGGAGGTCGCGTTGGTCAGATAGGCGATTTCCCGCTGCCCGAGGATCTGGACGCGGTACGGGTGGATGTAGTTGAGGTAGCCCACCAGATCGGCGCCGGAGCGGGCCGCGCGCACGGCCACTTCATCGAACCGGCGCTCCGAGGCGCCCAGCCCCGCGACCCATTCCCACTTGAGCTGGGCCCGGTGGTTTTCGAACAGGACGTCCGCACTGACGACGGTCGGTTTCACGAACCCTTTCGCCTCAGGCCGGCTGCGCCGATTGCCAGGTCGCGATCAGCCGGTGCAGCTCGGCCGCGTCGGTGCTGGCCTTGATCTTCTCGCGCAAGGGCGCGTCGCTCAGCAACTCGGCAATTTCGGACAGGATCTCCAGGTGCTTCTGGGTGGCCGCCTCGGGCACGAGCAGGAAGATCAGCAGGCCCACCGGCTGCTCATCGGGCGCATCGAACCCGATCGGCTGGGCCAGCCGGAACAGCGCGGCCATGGGCGCCTTCAGGCCCTTGATGCGGCCGTGCGGGATCGCCACCCCATGCCCGAGTCCCGTGGAGCCCAGGCGCTCGCGCGCGAACAGGCTGTCGGTGATCAGCGCCCGCGACAGGCCGTGCAGGTTTTCGAAGAGCAACCCGGCTTCCTCGAAGGCGCGCTTCTTGCTGGTCGCATCGACGCTCACGAGCACTTGAGCGGCCGGCAGGATGGATGCGAGTCGATTCATGGTCCGTGTTGGCGAATTATGCACCCCATGGGGCGCCCCGCACCAAAACGCGGGGGGCGGCTCGTCCGTGGACAGCCAAGAAAGAAAGAGGCGCCCGGCGGGCGCCTCTTTTGGGCTTTTTGCCTTACATCACACGCTTGGGCGCGTCGTGATGATGGTCCTGCAGGCGGGTTTTGTGCCTGCCGACCTGGCGGTCGAGCTTGTCCACGAGTTCGTCGAGCGCGGCGTACAGGTCCTCATGGGAACTTTCCGCGAACATGTCGTTGCCCTTCACGTGGATCTTGCATTCGGCACGCTGTCGTCGTTCCTTTTCCTTCTGCTTTTCAATGGTGAGCAGCACCTTGATGTCCACGACCTGGTCAAAGTGCCTGGTGATCCGATCAAGCTTGGTGGTCACGTAGTTGCGCAGGGCCTGGGTAACTTCCAGATGGTGACCGCTGATCGTCAAATTCATGAGTAGCCTCCTGTTACTGCACTCTGGTTGAGATGGCCGCCCCCAAACCCGGACGGCCGGCGAAAGCCCGAATCGCTTGAGGTTGATTTCACTATGCCCGCGATGCACCCGAATTGCAATGGATTTCCATGCGGGCGAACAGCCAAATGAAACCCTTTGTCGCCCCTATTTTCAAGTCGGCGAAAACGGTGCAATATCCGATCTTGATTCCTGCGAAGCAAAAACAAGCGGCCCCTTTCGGGGCCGTTTTTTGTCGGGATGCGGCGCTGGCTCAGTGCATCCGCCACGCCCGCAGCGGGGGCGATGCGCGGTTGATGCCCCGTGCCCGCGGATGGGCTTGCGCCCCCGGGCGGTCGAGGTTGGCGTGTTCGGCGCGTTCGGTCACCGGCTTGTCGCGCGGCGTATCGGTAAACGGGTTCGCAGTCTTGGGATCCGCAGACATACGTTCACTCCCTCAAATGGCCGCTTTCAGCCGCCGCTGTCCGTGCCGGCGGTCTTTCTGCCGTTCGGGTCGGCGGGCTGGGTCGCGTAACGACTGGGAAATGGCCAAGCGTGGCCGGTCCGGCCGCGCCTGTCGGATGACGCCGCTTTCGGCTGTTCTTGTCCCTGCGCGCGGCGGTAGCTTATTCGGCTTGCGGTCGGTTCGGTCGCGAGCTGGATCATGAGAGACTCCTTGGGTTCCCGAGCAGGGGCCGGTCGGGGGTCAGTCCAATGTAGGAGCCGTGCCTCATCCGACTTGTCGGACAGATAGGTTGAGCTTTGTAGGACGGGTCCTGCACGGCAAGAGCGGAATGGACGGCGCCCCAGGCTGCCAAGCTGCGCGAGAACGGCATCGAGAATCTGGCCGATGCCAAGGCGGTGACCATGGAAAGCGGCGGCGAGATCAGCGTCATCCCATACGATCGCCGGCGGGCACGCCCGCTCGAAAGCGCCGCCGACAAGACCACCGGCTGACGCGCCGTGGCATTTGCAGGCGCGGCGCAATCCTCTACCATGCCCGCAGAGGAGA
>JAMPXR010000092.1 GCA_023701085.1 Ramlibacter sp.
CTCAGATCCATGCGGCTCACCCCCCGCGACGATCCATGCGGGCGCGGTGCCCTGCGCGCACCGTTTCGCCCAGGGCCGACGGGCGCCGGGCGGACGTGAGTGTTCGTGACAAGGCGGTTCTCGGGGGGGTGCGCATGCGGCGCCTACTTTGCGTACTGGACACTGTATACAGGGGGCTTGCGGGTCAATCCGGCACTTCCGCAGTGCGGTCTTTCTTCCTTGATCCAGCGCAAGTGAAGGCGCTTTTCAGCGCTCCTCGGGCTTGGCCCCGGTCAGCGCGATGATGCGCCGGTAGCGCTCGATGTCGCGCCTGACCAGCGCCTCGAGATCGGCCGGCGCGCCGGTGACGGGATCGAGCCCGGCCGCGCGCACGCGCTCGACCACCGCCGGATCGCGCATCGCATGGCCGATCTCGCGCGCGAGGCGCGTCACCACCGCCGGCGGCGTTCCGGCGGGCGCCATGATCGCATACCAGTTGAGCAGCGAGAACTCCGGAAAGCCGCTTTCGGCGAAAGTCGGCACATCGGGCGCCACGGCGTTGCGCGACGGGCTGGTGATCGCCAGCGCGACCAGCTTGCCGGCCTTGGCCTGCTTGATGCCGTTGCCCGCGACGATCAGCGACAGATTGACCTGGCCACCGAGCAGGTCCACCAGCGCCTGCCCGCCGCCCTTGTACGGCACGTCGATCATCTCCACGCCGGCCATGCGCTTGAACCATTCGAAGCCCAGGTAGTGCGGGCTGCTCGAGCCCAGCGACGCGAAGGACAGCCGCCCCGGTCGGGCCTTGGCCTGCGCCACCACGTCGGCCAGCGAGCGCAGCCCCGCCGACGGATGCGCCAGCAGCATCAAGGGCGAAGTGGTCAGCTGGGTGACGAACGCGAAGTCCTTCAGCGAATCGTAGGGCAGCGAGCCGCCGTAGGCCGCGTTGATCGCGTGGATGTCGGTGGTCAGCAAGAGCGTGTGGCCGTCGGGCGGCGCGGTCGCGACCTGGCGCGAGGCGATCACCGAGTTGCCGCCCGGCTTGTTGTCCACCACGACCGGCACGCCGAACACCGGCGCCAGTTTCTCGGCCAGCGAGCGCGCCACCACGTCGGTGCCCCCGCCCGGGCCGAACGGCAAGACGATGCGGATCGGCTGGTTCGGGAACTCCGCCGCGCCCGCTGCGCACGCCGCGAGCAGCGCCGCCGCCGCGAGCAGTCTGGACAAGCATTTCTTCATTGCCGTTTCTCCTTTGATCGTTCGTCCGGGAGCGTCGCGCAGCCAGCCGGTCAACCGGTCGCGCCGAAATCGGGCACGCGCCGCTCGCCGAAGGCCGTGATGCCTTCGCGCGCCGCGGCCGTGCAGGCCACTTCGCCGAAGGCCCGGTAGCCGACCTCCAGCGCCGCCTCCAGCGAGGGCGCCGCCGCGGCCTCGCGCACCGCGCGTTCGATGATGCGGATGACCGCGGCGCTCAACACGCGCCCGTCCGCGGCGCGGCCCTGGCCGCTGTCGAACGGCGGAACCGGCACCGGCGCATCGCCGATCCTGGGAAGGCGTCCGGCCAGCGCACGCACCCGCGCGACGGCGCGCGCGAGCAGGTCGTCGCAGCCGTCGGCCAGTTCATCCACGATGCCCAGCTCGTGGGCCTGCGCCGCCTTGAGCCGGTCGCCGCGCGTGAGCATGCCGTGGAACACCTGCGCCGCGCCCGGCCAGCGCCGGTACGGCACGACCATCGCGCCGATGCCGGGCACGATGCCCAGCGTCACCTCGGGCAGCTGCATCCAGGCGGCGCGGTCGGCCACCAGCGCGTGGCAGCGGATGGCCAGTTCGAGGCCTCCGCCCAGCGCCATGCCGCCCAGCGCGGCCACCACCGGTTTTTGCGCGCGGTCCAGGTGCACCAGCAGGCGCGAGCAGTCGCGCGCGTACTGCGCCGAGGCCTGCGCATCGCCCAGCATGGAGGGAAAGCGGCCGATGTCGGCGCCGGCGCAGAACGCCTTGGTGCCATAGCCGGTGATCACGAAGCCGGCCACCTCGGGGTCGGCCTCGCGCCGCCGGATCACCGCCAGCACCTCGTCGGTCAGCTCGTCGTGCAGCGCGTTCAGGGCTTCCGGCCGCCGCAGCGTGATGACCACCACGCCGTCGATCTCATCCACCAGCACATGGCGCTCGGCCGGCAGGTAGGCGGCCGGATCGCGCCGCGGCCCCGGCATGCCGGGACGCTCGCGCACGAAACGCTCCAGCACGCGCGTGCATTCTGCCGCGCCCATGTCGCGCATCAGCTCCAGCGGGCCGCGCCGCAAGCCCAGCGCGAGCCGGCACCCGATGTCCAGGTCCGCGGCGCCGCCGATGCCGCGGTCCAGGATGTCCACGCTTTGCGACAGCAGTACGCCCAGCAGCCGGTCGCGGATGCGCGCGCGCAGCGCCTCGGGCACCTCGATCTCGCGCCCCGGCGCCACCGTGTTCCAGCGCTCGACCGAGCCGAAGATCGCCGCTGGCCGGTAATGCTCGCCCTCTTCCGCCGCCTGCAGCGTGTTGGTCTCGACGATGATCGGATTGCCGTGCGCCAGGTTGAGCACGAAGAACGGTCCGGCGTGGACGAATTCGGCGGCCACGCTGTCGATCTGCGCCGCGCTCGCCTCGCCCAGCAGCAGCGCCGCCTCGTTGCACCAGTTGTCGAACACGCGGTCCAGCATGAAGCAGGGGGCGTCGGCGGTGACCAGCGGCAGCTTGCCGGTCTGCGCGAACAGCCGGCGCAGCCAGGCCAGCAGCGCCGGATCGGCGCGCGGCCAGTCTATGACCTCGACCACCGGATTGCGCCACGCCGGGGCGAAGAAATGCGTCACCGTCGCGCGTTCGGGATGCGCCATCTCGCTGAAGATGCGCTGCGCCGGCAGCGAGCTGGTGTTGGACGTGATCGCGGTCTGCGCATCGACGCGCGCCTCGACCTGGGCGAAGATGCGGCGCTTGAGCGGCAGGTCCTCGGTGGCGGCCTCGATCACCCAGTCGCAGCCGCGCAGCACTTCGTAGTCGGTGCTGCCAGTCAGCCCCGCCAGCGTGGCCTGGGCGGCCTTCTCGCTCATCTTGCCGCGCGCCACCGCCTTGTCGGCGTAGCCCTTCAGGCGCGCCAGCGCGGCGTCGACGGCGGCCTGGCGCACGTCCAGCAGCACCAGATCCAGATCGGGCAGCGCGGCCTTCAGGTAGTAGCCGATGTCCGGTCCGATCGTGCCGGCACCGATCACGGCGACGCGGCGCGGCGCGGGCCGGCCGGCGCCCTCCAGCAGCGGGTTGGCGAAGCGGGGGCTGGTCATGTCATGTTCTCCGTGGCGCCGCGCGCGCTGCGCGGCATATGAGGGCGGCAGCAGGCTCGCGGGGTCATTCGACGGCCCCCGCGGCCTGCGGCTCCAAGGTCTTGAGTCCCAGGTAGGACTCGATCACGCGCGGATTGCCGGCCAGCTCGGCCGCCGCGCCTTGCAGCACCAGCTCGCCGGTTTCCAGCACATAGCCGCTGTCGGCGATCTGCAGCGCGGCGCGCGCGTTCTGTTCCACCAGCAGGATGGCCACACCCTCCGCACGCAGGTCGGCCACGATGTGCAGGATGTCGCGCACGATGCGCGGCGCCAGCCCCAGGCTGGGCTCGTCCAGCATCAGCAGCCGGGGCTTGGCCATCAGCGCGCGGCCGATCGCCAGCATCTGGCGCTCGCCGCCCGACAGGGTGACGGCCAGCTGCTCGCGGCGTTCCTCCAGGCGCGGAAAGCGGGCATAGACCTCGCGCAGCTGTGCCGCGGCGTCGCGCGCGCCGTGCCGCAGGCGCTGGTAGGCGCCCAGGCGCAGGTTGTCCTGCACGCTCAATTCGCCGAACAGCTCGCGCCGTTCCGGCACCAGCGTCAGGCCGGCGGCCACGCGCGACTCCACCGGCACCCCGGCGACGTCCGAGCCCGCATAGCGCACCAGGCCGCGGCTGGGCAGCAGTCCCATCAGCGCTCCCAGCAGGGTGGACTTGCCGGCGCCGTTCGGCCCGATCACGGTGACGATGGAGCCGGACGCCACGTCCAGGTTCACGCCATGCACCGCCTCCACGCGGCCGTAGGCCACGTGCAGGTCGCGCACTTCGAGCAGCGGTGCCGCGTCCGTCATTCCACGCCTCCCAGGTAGGCCTCGATCACGGCCGGATGCTTCTGGATCTCGCGCGGCAGGCCCTCGGCGATCTTCTCGCCGAAATCCATCACCACCAGCCGGTCCACCAGGCCCATCACGAATTCCATGTCGTGCTCGACCAGCAGGATGGTGACGCCCTCGCCGCGCAGGCGTTTCAGCAATTCGGACAGCGCCTGCTTCTCGGCGTAGCGCAGCCCGGCGGCGGGCTCGTCCAGCAGCAGCAGCAGCGGATCGGCGGCCAGGGCGCGCGCGATCTCGACGACGCGCTGGCGCCCCAGCGGCAGGCTGCCGGCCGGCTCGTGCATCGAGGCGCCCAGGCCGACGCGTTCGATCTGACGCGCGGCTTCCGCCAGCAGGCGCGATTCCTCGGCGCGGTTGTTGCGCACCATCGCGGCCATCGTGTCCTTGATGCCGCGCAGGTGCGCGCCCAGCGCCACGTTGTCCAGCACGGACATGCGCGAGACCAGGTGCACGTGCTGGAAGCTGCGCGCCAGGCCGCGCCGCGCAATCTCGCGCGAGGGCCGGCCGTCGATGCGCTCGCCCAGCAGCCGGACCTCGCCGGCGGTCGCGGCGAGCGCGCCGCTGATCAGGTTGAACATCGTCGTCTTGCCGGCGCCGTTGGGGCCGATCAATCCCATGATTTCGCCGGCGCGCATCGAGAAGCTCATGTCCTTGACCGCCACCAGGCCCCCGAAGCGCTTTTGCATGCCGCGCACTTCCAGCAGCGGCGTTCCCGCGGCGGGCCGCTCGCGCCGCGGCATGGGCTGGGCGTCGGCTTGCACGCCGACGCGCGGTGCGCGCGCCAGGCGCCAACTCGCGGGCCACCGGCGCGCCAGCGCCGGCACCAGGCCTTCGCGGGCGTAGCGCAACAGCAGGATCATGAGCACGCCGAAGACGATGGTCTCGTAATTGCCCGTCTTCTGGAACAGCTGCGGCAGCAGGTCCTTCAGCCACTCCTTGGCCACCGTCATGACGGAGGCGCCCACCAGTGCGCCCCAGACGTTGCTGGCGCCGCCGATCACCGCCATGAAGAGGTAGTCGATGCCGGCATTGACGCCGAAGGCGTGCGGACTGACGAAGCGCAGGAAGTGCGCGTGCAGCCAGCCGGCCAGTCCCGCCAGCAGGGCGGCCTGCAGGAACACCACCTGCTTCAGCGCCGCGGTGTCCACGCCGCAGCTTTCCGCCATGGCAGCGCGAAAACGCAGCGCGCGGATGGCGCGGCCCGAGCGCGAATCGAGCAGGTTGCGCGCCGCCACCAGGGCGGCGAGCGCGCAGATCCAGATCAGGACATAGGACTTGCGGCCGCTGTTGATCACCCAGTTTCCGATCGAAATCGCCGGCACGTTGTCGATGCCGCTGTACTGTCCGAGATGGGGCAGGTTGCCGAACAGGTAGTAGATCGCGATGCCCCAGGCGATGGTGCCGATCGACAGGTAGTGGCCCGACAGTCGCAGCGTCACCCATCCGATCAGCGCCGCGCAGGCGCCCACCAGCACCAGGCTGGCGGCCAGTCCCAGCCAGGGCGATCCGCCGGCCAGCACCGTGAGGGCCGCGGTGGCGTAGGCGGCGATGCCGACGAAGGCCTGCTGGCCAAAGGACACGATGCCGGCCACGCCGGTCATCACCACCAGGCCCAGCGCGACCAGCGTGGCCATGCCGATGTAGTTGAGCAGCGTGATGTAGAACTCGGGCAACAGCAGCGGCGGCAGCGCCAGCGCCGCGAGCGCGCCCAGCCACCACAGCGCCGGGCCGCCGCGCCGCAAGGCCACGCCAGCGCCATGCTCCACCTCGCGGCGATCGCCGGTTGACGCGGGATGTCTCATTCTTCCTCGTCCTCCACCACCGGGTGGCGCGAGCTGAGCGAACGCCACAGCAGCACCGGAATCAGGAAGCCGAACACGATGCTTTCCTTCAGCGGGCTGGCCCAGAACGAAGCGTAGGACTCCAGCAGGCCGACCACCAGCGCGCCCACCGCGGCCAGGGGGTAACTGGCCATGCCGCCGAGGATGGCGCCGACGAAGCCCTTCAGCCCGATCATCAGGCCGGTGTCGTAGTAGATGGTCGCGATCGGCGAAATCAGGATGCCCGACAGGGCGCCGATGCCGGCCGCGAGCCAGAAGGCGATCTGTCCGGCCGTCGCCGTGGGAATGCCCACCAGGCGCGCCCCGACCCGGTTCATCGCCGTGGCCAGCAGCGCCTTGCCGTTGAGCGTGCGCTCGAAGAAGGCCCACAGCGCCGCCATGCACAGCACGGTGGCGGCCAGCACCCACAGGCTTTGGGCGCTGACCTGCAGCGTGCCCAGGGGAAACTTCAGATCCGAGATGGGATTGGTGCGCAGCCCCTCGCCCCCGAAAATCACCAGTGCCAGGCCCGACAGCGCGTAGTGCACGGCCATCGACACGATGAACAGCACCAGCACCGAGGCGTCGGCCAGCGGCCGGTAAACGATGCGGTACAGCATCGGGCCGAGCGGAATCACCAGCGCCATGGTGAGCAACATCAACCAGACCGGATCGAGCTTGCGCGGCACCGCCCACGCCGTGACAAGGGCCAGCGCACCGGGCAGCGCGAGGTACAGCAGCAGGACACGCAACAGCCGGCCCGGCGCACGGTCGCGCCAGGCGGCGTAGCCCTCGAGCGCGCTGATCAGGATGCCTCCGCCCACCAGCAGGTAGATGGTGCCGGGCAGCAGCCCGAGCTGCAGCATGCCCAAGGTCAACCCGGCATAGGAAATGAAGTCACCCTGAGGCACGAAGATCACGCGCGTGACCGCGAACACCAGCAGCAGTGCCAGTGCCAGCAGGGCGTAGATCGCGCCGGTGGTGACACCGTCCTGGATCAGCCAGAGGGCGATGTCGAAGTTCATCTTAAGTGGCCCAGTAGCCTATGAGAGTCGTGGGTCTGCCCGCGGGCCACCGCGGAACCGGCCGGGCCGGTCCGCCAGTGGCACCCCCTCGAGGGGGAGAGGGCGAAACCCGAGGGAGCATCGCCGCAGGCGCTTCGGGGGAAGGCCTGCCCTCACTTCAACAGGCGCCACTCGCCGTTGACCACGTGCACCAGCACGCGCGCGCGCTCGTCCAGCCCGTTGTGGTTGGTCGGCGTCATGTTGTAGACGCCGTGGGTGCCCACCACGTTCTTGACGTTTTCCAGCGCCGCGCGCAGGGCCTCGCGGAACTCCGGCGTGCCGGGCTTGGCCTTCTTCAGCGCCACCCCGGCGGCGGCGTCGAGCAGCATCACACCGTCGTAGGTGTAGCCGGCGAAGGCGTTGCGGCTGGCCGGTCCGAAGGCGGCTTCATAGCGCTTGACGAAGTCGAGTGAAACCTTCTTGGTCGGGAAGTTCTCCGGCAGTTCCTCGGCCACGATCAGGGCACCGGTCGGCGCGATCACGCCTTCGGCGGCCTTCTTGCCGGTCTGGATGAAGGGCAGGTTCACGGTGCCGTGGTTGTGGTAGATCGGGCCCTTGAAGCCGCGCTCGACCAGGGCGATCTGCGGCGTGGCGCCGGGCGAGCCCGAGCCGCCCACGATGACCGCGTCGGGCCCGGCGGCGGTGATCTTGAGCACCTGGCCGGCCACGCTGGTGTCGGCGCGGCCGTAGCGCTCGTTGGTGACGATCTTGATGCCGTCGGCCGGCGCCAGCGAGGTGATGGCGTTGTAGACCAGGTCGCCCCAGGTGTCGGAGAAACCGATGTAGCCGGCGGTCTTGACGCCCTTGGCCTTCATGTGCTGCATCACCGCGCTCATCATCAGCTCGGTCGTTTGCGGCACGACGAAGGACCAGGCCTGGCGGTCCGGTGCCAGCGGCGGCATGGGCGTCAGCGCGATCAGCGGCGTCTTGCCTTCAGCCGCCACCTGCGCCATCGCGGCCGCCGAGGGCACGCCGTTGGAGCCCATCATCGCGTCGACCTTGTCCTCGGCCACGAACTTGCGGGCATTCTTGGCCGCGTTGTCCGGCTTGGATTCGTCGTCCAGGATGATGTAGCGCACCGGCTCGCCGCCCAGGGTCTTGGGCACCAGCTGGAACGCGTTCTTGTACGGGATGCCCAGCGATGCGCCCGGACCCGTGGTGCCCAGCGACACGCCGATGGTGATTTCGGCGTTCGCTGCGGCGGCCACGAGGGCGCAGCTGGCGGCGATGACTGCGAGGCGGAACGACTTCATGATGTCTCCTTTTGTAGTGGGGCGAAAAGTTTGTCTCAGGCCACGACTCCGGCGTCATAGAGGGATTGGATGTCGGCGGCGGCCAGCCCGGCTTCGGCCAACACCGAGGCAGTATGTTGCCCGTATTTCGGCGCAAAGCCCAGTTCGGGCAAGCCCTCAGTCAGATCGACCGCCATGGGCTGCATGCGCAGCGTGCGCCCGTCGGGCATCCGGGTGCGGGTCAGCTTGTCGCGCAACTGAGGCAGCTCGCGGGTCTGGCGGATGTCATGGATGCGGGTGGC
>JAMPXR010000093.1 GCA_023701085.1 Ramlibacter sp.
CCCGGCCAGCCGGTATTGACCGGCCATCGCGCGGGCGTGATCACGCTCAACATCGCCGAAGCGGACGACACCGAACGCGTGCGGCGCCGCATGGTCCTGCACGAGCCCTACCGAACGCTGCTGGGCCACCTGAGGCACGAGTCCGGCCATTTCTATTGGGAGCGGCTGGTGCGAGGCGGCGGCCGCATCGAGGATTTCCGTGCGATGTTCGGCGATGAACGGGCCGACTACGGCGGGGCGCTGGACGCGCACTACGCCGCGGGCGGCGCGCCCGCCGGTTGGCAGGACCGGCACGTCAGCGCCTACGCCAGCGCGCACCCATGGGAGGACTGGGCCGAAACCTGGGCCCATTACCTGCACATGGTGGACCTGCTGGAAACCGCGGCTTCCTTCGACACGCGCCTGACGGTCCCAGGCGACGACGAGGCGGCCACGGAGTCGGTCGCCAATCCTTTCGAAAGCGGCGCAAGCGAATTCGAGCCGCTGGTGCGGCAGTGGATTCCGCTCACGCTGCTGCTCAACAGCCTGAACCGCAGCCTGGGACAGGAAGACGCCTATCCCTTCGCGCTGACGGCTGGGGCCTTGCGCAAGCTGCGTTTCGTGCACGACCTGACTCGCGCGCCCCTCGGGGGGAACGCGAACCAGGCCGCCGGCGGATGAGGCGCTGCCGGATCAGCCGGCCTTGACCGTCAGCTGGTTGTTGACCGAGGTCACGCCCTTGACATTCTTGGCGATCTCGGTCGCGCGGTCGCGCGCACTGGCCGAAGGTGCGGGCCCGGTGAGGGTGACCACGCCATCCTTGGTGTCGACATCGATCCTGATGGCCGACAGGTCCGTGTCGGCGGCCAGTTCCGCGTTGACCTTCGTGGTGATCGCGGCGTCGTCCACCTTGTCCACGGCGGCGGCGCCCATGGCCTTCGTTTCCTCGCCCGCCTTCTTGGCCGCGGCATCGGCCCGCGCCGCCGCGTCCCGGGACTGTTCCGTCACTTGTCCTGTGCGATCTTCGGCGCCATAGCGGTCGCACGCGCCCAAGGCCAGCACGATCGCCAGCGACGAAGCCAACATCAGGCTCTTGTGGAAGTGTTGCATGGGTGTTCCTTTCCCTGAATGTGAATCGATGAGCCGCTGCGGCCCGGTGAGCTTGAACTGAATTTATAGGCGCGTCTTCGCGGCGCGGCCGTCGGACGGCACTTAAGCGTCTGTAGGACTCGTCAGGCGCGTCGTCCCCGGCCGGCGCGCCGGTCGGCCTTCGGCAGCTGTGCCTGCCCCAGCAGGAGATCGGCCTGGCTCTGCAGGGATTCCAGGAATGCATCGAGCCGCCGCACGTCCGCGGCGTTCCATCCGGCCATCAGCTCATGGTGGAGCTCGCACACCAGCGGGAACAGCGCCGCATAGAGTGCGCGGCCGTCGTCCGTCAGGCCCAGGCGGGCCTGACGCCGGTCCGCACCCACGGTTTCGCGCCGCAGCAGTTTCTTGGCCACCAGCGAGGTGACGGCGCGCGAGGTGCGCGCGCGATCGAGCTGGGCGCGATCGGCCAGTTCGGACGACAGCAGGCCCTCGTGGGCGGCCAGCAGCGCGATGATCCGCCATTCGCGCCGGGTGATGCCGAACCGCCCCTCGCACAGCCGGATCACCACGCTGCCCGCCGCGGACAGCAGGCGATGCAAGCGGTAGAGCAGGAGGTCGTCGATGGCCTGCGGCTGGGCGAGTCGCGAGCTGGGCATGCGGGTTTGTCCGGGCAATGATTGATTAGAACAATCAATTGTCAGGCAACTAGAGTCAAGGTCCGGCGCGGCGTGCGCGGCGATAAAGGAAACGGCAACCATGATGACAAGACGCTCCGGCATGCTGGCTGCGGCCCTGGCGCTGGCGTTCTCGGCGCTCGCGGCTCCCGCCGCCGCGCAGGACAAACCGCCACTGAAGATCCTGGTGGGCTTCCCGCCGGGCGGCTCCGCCGACGTGATGGCCCGGCTGGTGGGCGACGCGTTGAGAGACGACTTCTCGCCGGTCACGGTGGAAAACCGCGCGGGCGCCGGCGGCCGCATCGCACTGGCGGCGGTCAAGCATGCGAAAGCGGACGGGCAGACCGTCATCATCCTGCCCAGCGGCCCGATGGTGCTGTTTCCGCACGTCTACAAGAAGCTCGACTACGACGCGGTCAAGGACTTCACACCGGTCTCGCTGCTCGCCCACTTCCAGTTCGGCGTCGTGTCCGGGCCGGCGAGCGGCGCCGCCACGGTGGCCGACATGCTGGCCAAGACCAAGGCCGACCCGAAGAACGCCACGTACGGCTCGCCCGGGCTGGGCACGCTGCCGCACTTCATGGGCGTGATGCTCGAACAGAGCACGGGCGTGGCGATGACGCACGTGCCCTTCCAGGGCGGCGGCCCCGCCAACAACGCGCTGCTGGCCGGCCATATCGGCTACAAGTTCGACGTGGTGAGCGAGACCGCCGAACTGCACCGCGCGGGCAAGGTGCGCATCATCGCCGTCACCGGCCCGGCGCGCGACCCGCAGGTGCCCGAGGTGCCGACGCTCAAGGAAGCCGGGGTGAACATGGAAGCGACCGCGTGGTTCGCCATGTACGCGCCGGCCGGCGTGCCGGCACCCGTGCTCGCGCGGCTGGAGCGCGCGGTATCGGCCGCGGTGCACAAGCCCGCCCTGCAGGAGCGCCTGCGCAAGCTCGGCTACGAGCCGGTGGGCTCCACCTCGGCGCAGCTGGCGGCGGCGCAGCGCACCGACCTCGCGCGCTGGGAAAAGCCGATCAAGGCCACCGGCGTCGCGCTGGACTAGGCCGCGCCATGCCCAGCCGCCGACCCAACGTCATCTTCATCGTCGCCGACGACCTCGGCTTCACCGACCTTGGCTGCTACGGCGGCCGACCCGCGCAGTTCGGCCCGGTGTCGCCGGTGCTGGACACGATCGCGGCGCAAGGCCTGAAATTCACCCAGGGGTATGCGAATTCGCCGGTGTGCTCGCCCACCCGCTTCGCGCTGATCACGGGGCGCTACCAGTACCGCCTGCGGGGCGCGGCCGAGGAGCCGATCAACAGCAAGAGCCGGGGCAGCACGACGCTCGGCCTGCCGCCCGAGCACCCCAGCCTGCCTTCGCTGCTCAAGGCGGCCGGTTACCACACGGCGCTCATCGGCAAGTGGCACCTGGGTTATCCGCCGGCCTTCGGCCCCCTGCGCTCGGGCTACGACGAATTCTTCGGGCCGATGTCCGGCGGGGTCGACTACTTCACCCACTGCGCCTTCACCGGCGATCACGACCTGTGGTCCGGCGAGCAGGAGAAGATGGAGGAAGGCTATCTGACGGACCTGATCTCCCGGCGCGCCGTCGAATACGTGAACCGCGCGGCGCGCGCGGACGCGCCCTTCTTTCTCAGCCTGCATTACACCGCGCCCCACTGGCCTTGGGAAACGCGCGACGACCAGCCGCTGGCGCAGGAGCTGCGCTCGAACCTGTTCCACCTGCACGGCGGCAACATCCACACCTATCAGCGCATGATCCATCACATGGACCAGGGCATCGGCTGGGTGATGGACGCGCTGCGCGCGAACGGCATCGCCGACGACACCCTGCTGGTGTTCACCAGCGACAACGGCGGCGAGCGCTTCTCCGACAACTGGCCGCTGGTGGGCGGCAAGATGGACCTGACCGAGGGCGGCATCCGGGTGCCGTGGATCGCGCATTGGCCCAGGGTGATCGCACCGGGCCAGGTGAGCGCGCAGCACTGCATGACCATGGACTGGTCCGCCACCATCCTGGCGGCCGCCGGCGTGTCCGCTCACCCCGACTACCCGCTGGACGGCGTGTCGCTGCTGCCCGTGCTGCACGATCCGGCGCGATGCTTCCCCCGTCCCCTGTACTGGCGCATGAACCACCGCGGCCAGCGCGCGCTGCGCGACGGCGACTGGAAGTACCTGCGGGTGGACGGCCACGACTACCTGTTCGACATCCCTGCCGACGAGCGCGAGCGCGCCAACCTCGCCGCGCGCGAGCCCGGGCGGCTGGCGGCCATGCGCGATGCGTGGGAGCGGTGGAACGCCACCATGCCGCCGATCCCGCCGGACGCCACGGTAAGCCTGGGTTATTCGGTCAAGGACATGCCGCAGCGATAACAGGCCCTGGCCGATCCCGCTCGAACCACCCCCGACGACACGGCCGTGCACCCCGTTCCCGCCAGCAGCGCACCCGCGCCCGTGCCCGCGCCGCGTACGACCGGCCCCTTCTGGGTTCTGGCCAAACCGGCCGGGCCTGCCTGCAATCTGCGCTGCAGCTACTGCTTCTATCTCGAGAAGAAAGAGATGTTCGGCCCCGCGCCGGGCACGCGGATGCAGGACGACACCCTGGAGGCGTTCGTCCGCGACTACATCGCGGCGCAGGACACACCGGAAGTGAGCTTCGGCTGGCAGGGCGGCGAGCCGACGCTGCGCGGCCTGGAGTTCTTTGGCAAAGTGGTGCAGCTGCAGCGCCGTTATGCGGACGGCCGCAAGGTTTCCAACAGCTTCCAGACCAACGGCATGCTGATCGACGCGCAGTGGGCCGGGTTCCTGGCGGCCCACGAGTTTCTCGTCGGCATCAGCATCGACGGCACGCAGGCGCTGCACGACGCGCAGCGCGTGGACGCGAGCCGCGCGGGAAGCTGGTCACGGGTGCTGCAGGGGCTGGCGCATCTGAAGTCCCATGGCGTCGAGTTCAATACGCTGACGGTCGTCAGTCGCGCCAACGCGAAGCATGCGCTGGAGGTGTACCGGTTCCTGAAGGAGATCGGGTCGCGGTACATGCAGTTCATCCCGCTCGTGGAACGCACCATGGCACGCGGCGGCTCCGGCGCGCTGGCCGGGCCGCCCGTTCGCGGAACGCTGCGCGGCACGCAGGTGGCGAACTGGAGCGTCAGCCCGGTCGGCTATGGCGACTTTCTGGTCGCCATCTTCAATGAGTGGGTCCTGCGGGACGTGGGCAGCGTGTTCGTCCAGATGTTCGATAACGCGCTGGCCAGCTGGGTCGGCGAAGGCGCGAGCCTTTGCGTGTTCGCCGAAACCTGCGGGCGCCAGGTGGCCCTGGAGCACGACGGTTCCGTGTACGCCTGCGACCATTATGTGTATCCCGAATACCGGCGCGGCAACCTGCACCGCCAGTCCCTGGCGGACATGCTCGACGCCCCCGAGCAACGCCGGTTCGGCGCGGCCAAGCGCGACACCTTGCCGGCGCAATGCCGTCGCTGCGAGTTCCGCTTCGCCTGCAACGGCGGCTGCCCCAAGCATCGCTTCCTCCAGACCGCGGACGGCGAACCGGGCCTGAACTATCTGTGTGCCGGCTACCGCAAGTTCTTCAAGGCCGTGGACCCGTACATGCGCGTCATGGCCGGCCTGCTGCAGCAAGGCCGGCCCCCCGCGCAGATCATGCAGCGGGTGGCGCGGCGTCGCTGAACTCCCCTGCGTCGCGCCCCGACCGAGCAGATGGACCCAGGCAGCGGCATTCGCGGCGACCGGCGCTGTCGGTAGCGACCGAGGTTCGGTGCCCACGATCGCGCTTGGCATACTCCATCCATGACCAAACCCTCGCGCTGGCTGCCCTTCCTCGCCTGGCCACGGCCCGACGCGGCGCTGCTGCGCGGAGAGATCGTCGCCGCCGTCACCGTCGCGGTCGTGGCGATCCCGCAGTCGGTCGCCTATGCGGGCCTGGCCGGAATGCCGTTGATCACCGGCCTGTACGCGACGTTTCTGCCAGCCCTTGCGGCGGTGCTTTTCAGCAGTTCGACCCGGCTGTCGGTCGGCCCCTCGGCCCTGACCAGCGTGCTCGTCGGCGCCTCGCTGGTCGGGCTGGCCGAACCGGGCAGCGGCAACTGGGTGGCCCTGGCGGTATGGCTGGCCTTGTTGTCGGGGGCGATACAGCTCGGCCTGGGCGCGGCGCGCGCGTCCTGGGTGCTCAACCTGGTGAGCTCCCCGGTGCTGGCCGGGTTCAGCCAGGCCGCGGCGCTGCTGATCATTGCGTCGCAGATTCCCACGCTGTTGGGTTTGCAGGGGCCGCTGGCAGAGCTCTGGAACACGCCCCGGCCGGACCTGACGGCCCTGGGCTTCGGCGCGGCCAGCGTGACCCTGTTCGTCCTGGGCAAGCGCTACGCGCCGCGCCTGCCCATGGTGCTGCTGGTGATGGCCGCGGCGGGGGCCTTCGCCAAATGGAGCGGCTATTCCGCGCAGGGCGCGGTGATCGGCAAGCTGCCGGCCGGACTGCCGGCGCCCTACTGGCCGGGCTTGCCGGATTGGGGCGCGCTGGGCGCGCTGCTGGTGCCGGCCTTGGTGATCGCCCTGGTCAGCTCGCTCGAGATGGCGGCCAGCGCGAAGATCGAGAGCCAGCGCGACGGGAAGCGCTGGGACGCCGGCCAGGACCTGATCGGCCAGGGAGCGGGCAAGCTGGCGGCCGCCCTGTCCGGCAGCTTCCCGGTCAGCACCTCCTTCTCGCGCTCGGCGATTGCATTGCATGCGGGCGCGCGCACCGGCTGGGCCACGGTGCTTGCCAGCGGCGTGGTGCTGCTGGTCCTGCTGTTCCTCACGCCCGCCTTGCAGCATGTACCGCGGGCGGTGCTGGCGGCCGTGGTGGTGACGGCGGTGGCAAGCCTGTTCAAGCCAGGCACGCTGCTGCGCCTGTGGCGCGTCGACCGCGTGGAAGCGCTCACCGCCCTGGTGACCTTCGCGGTGACCCTGGTCACCGCGCCCAAAATCTACTGGGGCGTGATGGCCGGCGTGCTGATGGGCCTGGCGCATTTCCTGTACCTGCGGCTGCATCCGCGCATCATCGAGGTCGGCCTGCACCCGGACGGCAGCCTGCGCGACCGGCACCTCTGGCAATTGCCGCCGCTGGCCCCGCGGCTGTATGCGCTGCGCATGGACGCGGAACTCGACTTCGCTTCGGCCAGCGCGCTGGAGCGCGCCGTGGTCGAGCACCTGGCGGCCCATCCGCAGGTGCTGCATGTGTGCCTGTTCGCATTCCCGATCAACCGGGTGGACGCCACCGGCGTCGAAGTATTCGGGCAGCTGCGCGGGATGCTCGAGGATCGGGGCATCCGTCTGCACGTCAGCGGCCTCAAGCTGCCGGTCGAACAGGTGCTGCGCAAGTCCGGCGTGCTGCACGACTCCGCGCTGCTGAGCTTGTACCGCACCGACGCCGAGGCCCTGTCGGCGATCGCGCGGATCGGGCCGGACGAAGCCTCGCGCGCTCAACCCGCCGATGCGTCCCGCGTCACGCCGTGACGATCCAGCCCTCCAGCGGATCGACGTCCGGCGGCAAGCCGTAACGCGGCGCGCCCTCGCGCTGGGCCCAGGCCGCCTGCACCAGGCACAGCGCGGCGTCCAGGCTGTCGCCGCTGGCATCGCGGGACAACATCTCGCGCTGCGCGCGCGTGAGGCGCAGTCGCAGGTCCAGGCGCGAGCGCCCGGTCTCCAGCGCCGCCAGCAGCTCCTCACGCGCGATCAGCCGATCCGGCGTCTGCCGGGCTTTTTCGTCGCTCTTGTAGCTGCGCCTGCCGATCAGCTCGCGCGCCAGCAGGCCCGGATAGGCTTCCAGCGCGACGCGCCGCCGGTCGCCTTCGTGCAGGCCGGGGATGTGGACGCCGGCGGCCAGCAGCGCGGGCATGGCCGCGTGCAGCATGTACGCGACCGGCGGATTGACCCACTTCATCGACGGACTCGAGCCGGCCCGCTGGTCGAACGATCGGCGGGCGAACTTGGACCCGGCGGGACGCGCGTCGCAGAACGCCGCGAAGGTGGAGCGGATCTCGCCGCGGGTGAGGCTGGCGTAGTGCGTGATGCAGTCGCGCCAGCGCAGCGGCCAACCCAGGCGCTCCACCAGCTCGCGCGGCAGGCCGAAGGGAACATCGAAGCCGCCCACCCAGTCGCGCGACTGCGCCAGCCACTGCGCGAAGCCCGCGAGCGTCTCGATCTTCTCGATCCGCCCGAGCACGACGGCGCCGCCTTCGAGCGCGCCGCGCGCCAGCACGATGGGCTTGCGGCGGGTGGGACGGCTGGAGAAATCGCACCCGAGCAGCGGCGGGGCGGCCATGCGCACGATCGACCGGCTGCCGACAGGCCAGGCCCTACACCCGCCCGCAGATGGCGGCGTTGGCCATCAGGTCTTCCAGCAGCGCGAGCGACACCTTGCCCGACACCGCGTAGGGATCGAGCTCGGCCTTTTCGGAATACTTCAGCAGGATCGCGTGATTGAGCTTGGTCAGGTTCACCTGCCCCATGCTCCAGTGGCCGAAACGCCGCTCGAAGATCTCCTCGTAGTGCAGCAGCGCGACGTCCTTGTGGCGCGGGTCGTTCTGGATGTGGCCGAACAGCTCGCTGACCTGCATGCGGCCGCCTTCGATCGCCTGCAGGAAGATGCCGCTGCCATAGCAGAGGATGCCGGTGATCCCGCAGGTAGGATTGTGCTGGCGCGACTGCGCCAGGATCGCCTCGATCGCCTCGGGCGTGATGTCCACCGCCCGGCTGGCATAGAGCAGCCGCACCAGCATGTCATGCCCTCCGGC
>JAMPXR010000094.1 GCA_023701085.1 Ramlibacter sp.
CCGCATCCTGGCGGTGTTCGAACCCCGCAGCAACACCATGAAGCTGGGCGCGATGAAGGCCCAGTTGCCCTGGAGCCTGGAGCAGGCCGACCTTTCGTTCTGCCACGGCGGTGGCCTGGGCTGGGACGCGGCCGAAGCGCTGGCGCCCATGGGCGAAAGGGCACAGGTGGCCGGCACCATCGACGAGCTGGTGCGGCAGGTCGCCGCCGCGGCGAAGCCGGGCGACCACATCCTTTGCATGAGCAACGGCGGCTTCGGCGACGTGCACGCCAAACTGCTGCGCGCCCTGGCAAGCCCGGTGTCCTCCGGCGCGCGCTGACCGTGCCTTAAGTGGACACTCAGTGGCGCAGGCCGCGCCGGGCGGCGTCATCCGCGGCCGCCCCGCGCGCTGGCTCCAGCTGGACGGGCGCGGTGATGCCGAACTGGGTGCCTGCCGTGGCGCCGTGGCCGATGCGCGAGTCCATCTCCGGTCCGCACGAGGGCTGGCTGTCGGGCTGCGCGTGCGCCGGCACGGCGGCCTTGGCGCTGGTGCTGGTGATGGAACCGGCGTAATAGAGGCACGCCAGGTCGTGCTCCATCTGGCGGGCGGTCAGGCCGGTGCGCTGGCGCAGGGCCTCCAGCGTGCCCGGCTCGGTGGACAGCTCGCGCAGCAGCAGCATTTGCGAGTCGCGCAGCCAGCGCAAAGGCACGGCCGGCGCCTGGCGATAGTAGATGGTCTGGGTGCGATAGCGTTCGGGCAGCACGTCCCGGTCGGTGCGTCCCACGTAAACCCAGGCCAGCTGGCCCGGCGTGCAATGGAAAAAACTCTCCGGCAATCCGGCCGGGCCGCCCGCGCCGCCCGGCCGCTTGTCCCAGCGCGCCTCCCAGAGGTTCGCCGGATGCACGCCCGGCAGCAGCGCGGCCTGGCCGTGCTGGAAATCCAGCACGGCCAGCAGCTTGCCCGAGTGAACGACGTGATAGATGCCTTTTCGCAGCGCCGCGCCGCTGCCGATGATCCGGGCGCCCAGCACGAACTGCGCGCGCACCAGCCACAGCCAGCGTTCGAATTGCATGAGCACCGCCTGGATGGCCGGCTCGGAAGAAGGATCGAATTTGCATGCCGGCTCGAAGTCCGTGCTGGCCAGCGGCGTGCCGAATGCGATCGGCCGGTCCACGTCGGCCAGATTCAGGTTCAGGGCATGCTCGGTCGGCAGACCGGCGGCGACTTTCAGGTTGCCGTCGGGCATGACGCGGACCCTGGCGCCGTTCACCCACCACGCGTCGGCATCGCCGAAGGCGCAGGCGCGCCAGCGAGGCTGGTTGCCCGGCCGCAGCAGCGAGGCCTCGAGAACCGCCCGCTGCTCGGGGGAAAAGCCGGTCATGCCCAGCCACAGGATGGGCTGCTCTTCCGCCGCAGCATCCGCAAGCGTCGCCAATGGGGTCCCTCGTTTTGTCATGCCCCGTGACGCGGGGCTGGACAGCTCATCTTGGAGCAATTCCCGGCGGCTGTCCTCCCCAATTTATGGGATGAGCTGGCGGCCCCGGGCCGCGCGCCCGCGTCGACATCGCTGCCGCGCCCAGACGGCCGGGCGGTGCTCACACCTTGTCGAGCGCGACGGGCTCTTTGTGGCGGGAACGCCGCGCCTTGACCGCCTCCGAGAGCCCTTCGAGCAGCTCCAGCGATTCGCCCCAGCCCAGGCAGGCGTCGGTGATGCTCTTGCCGTATTCCAGGTGGGCCGGATCGTCCCGGCCGGCGGCGAATTTCTGGGCACCGGGGTTCAGGTGGCTCTCTACCATCACGCCGAAGATGCTGTGCGAGCCGCGCGCGATCTGTCCCGCGACTTCACGCGCCACCTCGACCTGCCGGTCATGCTGCTTGTTGCTGTTGGCGTGGCTGCAATCGACCATGAGGGACGCGGGCAGCCGGGCCGCCTCCAGGTCCCGGCAGGCGACGGCCACGCTGGCCGCGTCGTAGTTGGGCGCCTTGCCGCCGCGCAGGATCACATGGCAGTCCTTGTTGCCGTTGGTCTGCACGACGGCAACCTGCCCGTTCTTGTGCACCGACAGGAAGTGATGGCCGCGCGCCGCCGCCTGGATGGCATCGGTGGCGATGCGTATGTTGCCGTCGGTGCCGTTCTTGAAGCCGATGGGCGCGGACAGGCCGGATGCGAGCTCTCGATGCACTTGGCTCTCGGTGGTGCGGGCCCCGATGGCGCCCCAGGAAATCAGGTCGCCGATGTACTGGGGCGAGATCACGTCCAGGAACTCACTGCCGGCGGGCAGCCCCAGCCGGTTGATCTCGATCAGCAGCTGGCGCGCGATGCGCAGGCCCTCGTCGATGCGATAGCTCTCGTCCAGGTAAGGGTCGTTGATCAGCCCCTTCCAGCCCACCGTCGTGCGAGGCTTCTCGAAATAGACCCGCATCACGATTTCGAGCGCGCCCTTGAAGCGGGTGCGCGCCTCCTTCAGGCGCCGCGCGTAGTCCAGCGCCGCGCCCGGGTCATGGATCGAACAGGGCCCGATGACCACCAGCAGCCGGTCGTCCCGGCGCGCCATGATGTGGTGGATGGCCCGGCGGGTGTCGGAGATCAGCGATTCGACGGCCGTGCCGCGGATCGGGAAGAATCGGATCAGGTGTTCGGGCGGAGGCAGCACGGTGATGTCCTTGATGCGCTGGTCGTCGGTCTGGCTGGTTCGGTCGACGGGACGCGCATACCAGGCATCGCTGGCGGCGGCGGCTTTGGCATTCATTCGTGGTGCTCCTCTCGGGTTCAAAAAGTGCAGGGCATAAAAAAACCGCCGGGGGTCCGGCGGTTTTTTTGGGGAGTTCGTTCGCGTTTTTTCTGGGTACGCTCAGATCTCTCTACCGCCGGGGGCGCTGGAGAACCAGAAGTAGCCAAAAAAATACGCGCGAGTCGTATGCATGGAATGGAATGTAGCACATCCGGCCCGGCACCCGGTCAGTGAGGTGGACTTCATCTCACGACCGCAGCTTCTTCCACCACTGGATGGCGCGCTCGATGCGCGGCTCGTCGGCCGCGGGCGCCGCCGAGGGCGGGGACGGTTCGCGAGCCGTTCGCTCGTACATGTCGATCAGCAACATGCCCTCGCCCAGCGTGCGCCAGGCCACCAGTTCGAAGTCCTCGGCGCTCAGCGCGAGCTCGGCCTGGTCGGGCGCGCCCTCGAGCAGCCATTGGCCGATCAGGGCACGGAAATTGTTCAGCGCCTGCAGGTACGCCGCGTACTCGTACAGGCCGCGCCACGCCAGGTCCAGGTTGACCACCAGGGCGCGATGGCTGCGCAGCACGGTCAACAGGTCCACCAGCAAGGGAGCGATGGCGCTGCGCCCGCGGTTGAGCCGCAGGCCGGGCACGATAGCTTCCACATGCGAGGCAAGCTGGGCCATGCTGTCGGAGAACTGCCGGCTGTCCTCGTCGGCCACCGATGCGCGCAGGAATTGCCCGAGTTCGCCGAAGGTGTGGATGCTCGGCAGGTGCGTGGTCGGATCGATGCTCAGGCGCGAATTCGAGGCCATGGGGTTCACCGGATCGCGCCGCCGCCGCTCAGGCCGTCCCGCCGACGGTCAGGCCGTCGATGCGCAGGGTCGGCTGCCCCACGCCCACGGGCACGCTCTGGCCTTCCTTGCCGCAGGTGCCCACGCCGGTGTCCAGCCGCATGTCGTTGCCGATCATGGTGACACGCGTGAGCGCATCCGGGCCGTTGCCCACGATGGTCGCGCCCTTGACCGGGTACAGGATCTTGCCGTTCTCGACCCAGAACGCCTCGCTGGCGGAAAAAACGAACTTGCCGGACGTGATGTCGACCTGCCCGCCGCCAAAGTTCGTGGCGTAGAGGCCCTTTTTCACGCTCGCCAGGATTTCCCCGGGCACCCGGTCGCCGCCGAGCATGTAGGTGTTGGTCATGCGCGGCATCGGGATGTGGGCGTAGCTTTCGCGCCGGCCGTTGCCGGTGGACTTGACACCCATCAGGCGCGCGTTCAGCGAGTCCTGGAGGTAAGCGCACAGGATGCCGTCCTCGATCAGCACATTGCGCTGGCTGGGGTTGCCCTCGTCGTCCACGTTGAGCGAGCCGCGGCGGTCCGCGATCGTGCCGTCGTCCAGCACCGTGACGCCCTTGGCCGCCACGCGCCGGCCGATCCGGCCGGAGAAGGCGCTCGAGCCCTTGCGGTTGAAGTCGCCTTCGAGGCCGTGGCCGATCGCTTCGTGCAGCAGGATGCCCGGCCAGCCGGGGCCCAGCACCACGGTCATCTCCCCCGCCGGGGCGGGCCGTGAATCCAGGTTCGTCAGCGCGGCCCTGACGGCGTCGTCCACGTACGATTCGATGCGCTCGTCATCGAAGTAGGCCAGGCCGAAGCGCCCGCCGCCGCCGCCCGAGCCCACCTCGCGGCGCCCGTTCTGCTCCGCGATCACGGTGAGCGACAGCCGCACCAGCGGCCGCACGTCGGCGGCCAGCGTCCCGTCGGCGCGCGCGACCATGACCACGTCGTATTCGCTGGCCAGCCCGGCCATGACCTGCACCACGCGCGGATCCTTGGAGCGGGCGAGTTTTTCCGCGCGCTCCAGCAGACGCACCTTGGCCGTGCTGTCCAGCGTGGCGATGGGGTCCACGGCCCGGTACAGGGAACGGCCGCCGGCGATTTTCTTCGCCCCGACCTTGGCGCGGCCGGTGCGCGACGCGGCCGAGATGGTGCGCACGGTGCGGGCGGCGTCCAGCAGCGACGCTTCCGAAATATCGTCGGAATAGGCAAAGGCGGTTTTCTCGCCGCTCACGGCGCGCACGCCCACGCCCTGGTCGATGCTGAAGCTGCCGGTCTTGACGATGCCTTCTTCCAGGCTCCAGCCTTCGCTGCGCGTGTACTGGAAATACAGGTCCGCATCATCGACCCGGTGCGTGGCGATCTCGGCCAGCGCGCGCGCCAGGTGCGTTTCGTCCAGGCCGAACGGTTCGAGCAGGAGCCGCTGGGCCGTGGCCAGGCGCTCGAGAGTGGGTTCGCGGGAAATCATCGGGGCATTCTAGACGCGCAGATCGGATCGCGCGGTCTTCCGGCCCCTGGCCCAATGTGGCGACCGGCCGCCGGCGCCCGGGTTCAGGACTGCACCAGCCGCCGGGCCTTGGCGATCGACATCAGGATGCCCAGGCCCATGCCCAAGGTAACCATGGCCGTGCCGCCGTAGCTGATGAACGGCAGAGGCACGCCCACCACGGGCAGGATGCCGCTGACCATGCCCATGTTGACGAAGGCATAGGTGAAGAAAATCATGGTCACCGCACCGGCCAGCAGGCGCGAGAACACGGTGGAGGCTTCCAGCGCGATGGCCAGGGCGCGCAGGATCAGGAAGGCAAACGCGGCGATCAAGAGCAGGTTGCCCAGCAGGCCGAACTCCTCGGAAAAGGCGGCGAAAATGAAATCGGTGGTCCGCTCCGGGATGAATTCAAGATGGGTCTGGGTCCCCTGCATGAACCCCTTTCCGAACACCCCCCCCGAGCCGATGGCGATCATGCCCTGGATGATGTGGAATCCCTTGCCCAGCGGATCCTTGCTGGGGTCCAGCAGCGTGCAGATGCGCTGCTGCTGGTAGTCGTGCAGCACCGGCCATCGCACGCCCTCGGCGCAGACCTGCGACTCGAAGACGATCAGCAGCACGGCGGCCGTCAGGCCCAGCAGCACCGGCGGCAGGATCAGCTTCCACGACAGCCCCGCGAAAAAGATCACGGACAGCCCCGCCGCCAGCACCAGGATCGCCGTGCCCAGGTCGGGCTGCTTCACGATCAGCCCGACGGGAAGCGCCAGCAGCAGGCCCCCCACGATGAAGTCCAGCGGCCGCAACTGCCCCTCGCGCTTCTGGAACCACCAGGCCAGCATCATGGGTGTGGCGATCTTCAGGAGTTCGCTGGGCTGGATCACGATGCCCAGGTCGATCCAGCGCCGCGCCCCCTTCTTGGTGATGCCGAAGATCATCACCGCCACCAGCAGGGCCACGCCCACCATGTAGAGCGGCACGGCGAAACTCATGAGCCGCTGCGGCGGCACCTGGGCCACCACGAGCATCAGCGTGCCGGCGATCAGCATGTTGCGGCCGTGGTCGATGAAGCGCGTGCCGTGGTCGAACCCGGAGGAATACATCGTCACCAGGCCGGCGCAGGCCAGCAGCAGCACGGCGAAGGCAAGCGGCCCGTCGAAGCCCTGGAGCGTCGCCAGCGCGCGCCGGCTGAAGGGGATTTTTTCGAGGACCGCGGCCATGGCCCCGATTATCCGTGCTGGCCGGCGCCGCCGCCTTCCATCCGCCGCTCAGACGGCCACGCCGGCCAGCACGATGCCGACGACGGTGCGGCCCGGGTGGCTTTCCAGCGACAGCCGCGCCCCGATGGCGGCAGCGCGTTCCTGCATGGTGCGAAGGCCCTTGCGCAGCGGCTGGCCCACGTCGAATCCGCAGCCGTCGTCGACGATGCGCAGCAGGGCCCCGCCGCCCAGGGCCGAAGCCTCGATCCGCAGCACCCGGGCCCGGGCGTGCTGCAGCACGTTCGACAGGGCCTCGAACAGCATGAACTGCAGGTGGCGCATCGCCGCGGCGTCCAGGCCCGGCACCGCCGGCAGGTCGTCCACATGCCACTGCAGCTCCAGGTCCAGCGCCGCGAACCGCGGCTCGAGGCGGTAACGCAGGTTCGCCAGCAGCGCCGTCACGTCGCCGGCCGGCAGGTTCATCGCGTCGATCGACAGTTTCAGCTGGTCCAGCGAGTCGCGCAGCGTCTGCAGCACCTGCTCGCGCTGCGCGCGGCCCGATTCGAGCTGGCGGATCGCCGAGCTGAGATGGGAGCCGACGCCGTCGTGCATGTCGCGCAGGATGCGCGAGCGCTCGGCCGCGCGCTCGTGCTCCCGGGCCAGCTGGCCCAGCCGTGCGTAGCTGAGCGAAAGCTCCTGTTCCTTCTCGGACACGCGAGCGGCGAGATTGGCCATCAGGTCGCTGGCCTGGGCGCTGGCCGCGCGAAAACGCGTGATGACGATATAGCCCAGCGCCAGGCCGAACAGCACCGACGAATAGCGGATCCAGGTGGACTGGGCATAGTCGCCGCTGATGCGGATGGCCAGCCAGTCCCGCACGCCGACGGCGACGTTCAGTGCGCCCGCGAGCCCGACCAGCAGCCGCGCCCGGGTGGGCGCGCGCAGCGCGGCGGCCAGGTACACCGCCGCATAGGCGACGAAGAACAGGTTGGCGAAGCCCAGCCATGTCGTGAGGAACACAGGCCGGTGCAGCGTGTACGACAGCGTCGAGGCCAGGATCGAGGTGCCGAACAAGGCCATCATGGCGATGCGCATCCAGGCCATGCTGGGGTGGCGATGCCAGCCCGCCGCGTGATGGCAGAACAGGGCCATGCCGCAGATCCAGCCGGCGAACGCGGCCGTGACCACCACGCCCCAGGCCGGCCAAGGCAGCGGCGGGTTCTGGATGGCGATGTCCCCGACGCGCAGCGCCCAGCAGAACTCCGCCACGCCCGCGCTCAGGTAGATGCCGTCGCGCATCGTCCGGCCCGGGACGCTCTCGGGTTGGGTGGCCCACAGGACGAGCGCAACGGTGCCCACCAGCAAACTGAAGACCGCCACCACCAGCGACGCGCTCATGCGCCAGCGAAAGGCCTGCTGGTATATGGCAAGCACCTCGTGATCGGGCCCGATCAGCAGCGACGACAGCCCGGCGCGCCGGCCGGCGTCGCCGCGCAGCTCGATGCGGATGAGGTTGTCGCCGCGCAGCAGCTGCGCCGGGATCGGCACGTACTGCGGCGCCTTCGCGTAGTCGTCGTCATTGGCTTGCGTGATGTCCCCGAGGTCCGCCACCAGGTTGTCATTGATCCATATCCTGGCGCTGTTGCCCACCCTGGACAGGTACAGGCCGTGAAGATGGTCCAACGCCGCCGTGCCGCGAAAGGGCACCTCGAAGGTCGCCTGGGCCGGCCGGCCGCGCTGCTCGCGATCCAGGTGATAGGGCAGCACCACATCGGCCACGGTGGTCACGCCGTTGGCCGTGATCGTGGCGCGGGCCTGCGTGAGCTCGGTGATCGTGGCACGGCCCTGCGCGGGCCCGGTGATCCCGGCGCCCGCGGCCGTGGCGAACAGGGCGCAGGCCGCCAGCGCCAGCCTGATCCAGAACCGCGAATTCATGCGCCCCCGCGTCCGGCCGTCACCCGCGTCCGGGCGGGCGCAGCAGGCCCAGCTGCGTCGCCTCGAACACGGCTTCGCCCCTGGAGCGGACCGCCAGTTTTGCGTAGAGATGCTTGATGTGCGTCTGCACCGTGTGCACGCTGACGGCCTTCAGGCGGGCGATGTCCGCGTAGGAGAATCCGCGCGCAATCAACTCCAGCACCTCCTGCTCGCGCGGCGACAGGCCGCCAGCGCCCGGGGCGCGCGGCGCCTCGGGCGGATCGACCCGGACCTCG
>JAMPXR010000095.1 GCA_023701085.1 Ramlibacter sp.
ATCGAGCGTCGGCACCTGCCTGGCATCGCACCCGGACGTCGATCTGATCGGATTCACGGGCAGCACCGAAACCGGCCGCGCCATCATGGCGGCGGCGAGCCCGACGATCAAGAAGCTCGTGATGGAGTTGGGTGGCAAGAACCCATTTCTGATCCTGCAGGACGCGGACGTCGAGCGTGCCGCCAAGCTGCTGGCATTCCGGCAGTTCAACAACGCGGGCCAGCATTGCTCGAGCCCGGGCCGCTACTACGTTCACGAGAGTGTTCACGATGAGTTCGTGGCCAAGCTGGTCGAAGCGGCGAGCCAGGTCGTTGTCGGGGATCCGGCTGATCCCGGGACCGGAATGGGCCCACTGGTGAGCGCGCAGCACCGGATGCACGTCGAGCGCTGCATTCGCAGCGGCGTCGAGCAGGGCGCTACCGTGGTCTTCGGCGGCGGCCAGCCTGCTGGCGCCGCGTTCCAGAACGGTTTCTTCCTGGAGCCCACCGTCATGACCGGCGTGCGCCATGAGATGGAAGTGGCACGCGAGGAAATCTTCGGCCCGGTGGCCTGCGTGCTGAAGTTCGACGATGAGCGGGAGGTGATCGAACTGGCCAATGACAGCGTCTACGGCTTGTGCGCGGGAGTCTTTTCGCGCGATGTGTCCAAGGCATTGCGAATGGCCTCTGAACTGCGGGTCGGGTCGGTGTTCGTCAACTCGCACATGCTGGCGCCCGAAATGCCCTGGGGCGGCGGCGTCAAGCAGAGCGGGCTCGGCAAGGAGGGGTCGATCGCGGGGATGGAAGAGTTCACCGAGTTGAAGCTGGTCTGCGTGGACGTGTCCTGAGCGGTCGCGCGGCGACCGGGCCGACGATGATGGATGGGGTAGGATTCGCGGACGATCGATAACAGTTGCTAAGCAAAAATGAAGAAAGCGCAGGTGACGCGGGCAGCGCGCGTCGTTGAACCTGGCACCTCGCCCGTACCGCGACGCCGCAGTCCGTCCCGGCTGCGGCTGACGCCCGAGTTGGTCGGCTTCAGGCTGCTGAAGCTGACCAATCTGCTGAGCCGGCCGTTCTTCTCCCGTTTTGCCAGGCAACATGCCCTGACGGTGGATGGATGGCGCACGATCGTCGTGCTGGCCAACCGCCCGGGGAGTGCGGCGCAGGACGTCGCGGCCGCCACCGGTTTGCAGCCCATGAATATCAGCCGGGCGCTGGCCGGCCTGCGCAAGGCAGGCCGTATCGAGGAGGCCCGCGATCCACAGAATCATCGACGCATCCTGCTGTGGCTAACCGCCGACGGGCTGCGGACCTTCAGGGAGATCGCACCCTATGCCGAGAAGCAGGCGTCGGCTTTGCTGGATGTGCTTTCCACGCAGGAACTCGCGGCTTTGGCCCAGACGGTCGAAAAGCTGATCGATCGCGCGGAGGTTCTTGGCATGGAGGCGCGCCGGCCAAGCAGCGCAGCCGTGCCGAGCCGACCGGCCGGGCCGCGGACGCGCGCCCTCAAGAGCAACTGAATGTCCGGGGCCTGATCGGAGGACCGGTAACCGGCCCTATCCCAGCCGCGCGCGATGCCTGGCGATCTGGGCCCTGACTTGCGCCGGCGCCGTGCCGCCCAGGACATTGCGCGCGCCCAGGGACCCGCGCAGCGAGAGCACGTCGTACACGTCCTTTTCGATGGCGGGGTTGAACTGCTTGAGCACCGCCAGCGGCAGCTCCGAGAGGTCGACCGCGTGGGAGGCGGCCGCCTTCACGGCATGGGCGACGGTCTCATGCGCATCCCGGAATGGCAAACCCTTTTTGACCAGGTAGTCGGCCAGGTCGGTGGCGGTGGCGTAGCCCTTGAGCGCCGCCTTTTCCATGACCTGCGGCCGGGTGGCGATGCCGCCCACCATTTCCGCGAAGATACGCAGCGTGTCCTTGACGGTGTCGGCCGTGTCGAACAGCGGCTCCTTGTCTTCCTGGTTGTCCTTGTTGTAGGCCAGCGGCTGGCCCTTCATCAGCATGATCAGGCCCGTCAGGTGGCCGACCACGCGGCCGGTCTTGCCGCGCGCGAGTTCGGGCACGTCCGGATTTTTCTTCTGGGGCATGATGGACGAGCCGGTGGTGAAGCGGTCGGCGATTTCGATGAAGCCGAAGTTCTGGCTCATCCACAGGATCAGCTCCTCCGAAAACCGGCTCACGTGCACCATGACCAGTGAGGCGGCAGCGCTGAACTCGATCGCGAAATCGCGGTCGCTGACCGCGTCCAGCGAGTTCTGGCACACGCCCTCCATGCCCAGCGTCCGGGCCACGCGTTCGCGGTCCAGCGGGTAGCTGGTGCCGGCCAGCGCAGCGGCGCCCAGCGGCAGCTGGTTGACCCGCTTGCGCACGTCCGCCATCCGGTCGGCATCGCGGCTGAACATCTCCACATATGCCAGCATGTGGTGTCCGAAGCTGACGGGCTGCGCCACCTGCAGGTGGGTGAACCCCGGAAGAATGGTCTCGACGTTCTTCTCGGCCAGCGCCAGAAGCGCCTTCTGCAGGTCCGCCAGCAGCGCGCGGATCAGGTCGATCTCGCCGCGCAGCCACAGGCGCACGTCGGTCGCCACCTGGTCGTTGCGGCTGCGGCCCGTATGCAGGCGCTTGCCGGCGTCGCCGGCCAGCTGCGTCAGGCGCGCCTCGATGTTCAGGTGCACGTCCTCCAGGTCGAGCTTCCACTCGAAGCCGCCGGTTTCGATCTCCTGCGCGATGCGCGCCAGCCCCTGTTCGATCGCGCTCAGGTCGGCGCGCGAAATCACCCCTTGCGCGGCGAGCATCTCGGCATGGGCCAGCGAGCCCTGGATGTCAGCCCGCCAGAGTCGCTGGTCGAAGGACACGCTGGCGGTGTAGCGTTTGACCAACTCGCTCATCGGCTCGGAAAAAAGAGCCGACCACGCTTGGGATTTCTGATCGAGTTGGTTCATGGCGAAGGCTGGAGCGGCCGCCTATGGTTCGCCCCGGGAGTGTTTGCGGCAAGGATCACCAATAATCGGGCCGAAGGCAACCGTTGCTTGATGAAGGATTCGCAAATTTTATCGGCCTTCCCGCAGGCCGCCGACCGGCTCCCGGCGCAGCCCCGGCGGGCGCTGGTGTTCGACGCGTGCCACGTCGGCGTGGTCCTGCGCGCGGTGCTGTTCGTCGAAATGGTCATGGCCGCCGGCGCCCTGTTCGGCGCGACCGGCCCGGAAGACTGGGTGCTGCGGCTGGCCGTGCTCAGCGGCGCCGCGCTGCCCGCCACGCTGGCCTGGCTGATCGTGGCCTGCAGCCTCAAGAAGTTGCTGGCCCGGCTGCCCGCGGCCGCGCAGCAGGCCTTCGGCATCGTCCTGGGCGCATTGGCGGGCCTCTATGGCTGTGCGCTGATGGCGCTGCCGGGCCTGGTCGGGCGCGCGCCCTGGACGGCCTCCGCGGTGACGGGGGCCATGTTGGCCGCGGCGCTGGTGGCGGCGCTGGTCCTGCGCGCCAAGGGGCGGATGCCCGCGGACACGGCGGCCCGCCTGTCCGAGCTGCAGGCGCGCATCCGTCCGCATTTCCTGTTCAACACCCTCAACAGCGCGATCGCGCTCGTGCGCGAGGATCCGGCGCGGGCGGAGGCGATCCTGGAAGACTTGAGCGACCTGTTCCGGCACGCGCTGATGGACCCGGGCGAGGCGGTGACCCTGGCCGAGGAGGTGGCGCTGGCGCGCCGCTACCTGGATATCGAGCAGGTGCGTTTCGGCGACCGGCTGCAGGTCGAGTGGGCGCTGGACGATTCCGCCGGCGCCGCCCGGCTGCCGGCACTGCTGTTGCAGCCGCTGGTGGAGAATGCCGTCAAGCATGGGGTGGAACCCAGCGCCGCGGGCGCCCAGGTGAAGATCAGCACACGGCGCCGGGGCGGCACGGTCGTCATCAAGGTGACCAACACCGTGCCCGCCGGCCAGGGCGGGCGCGGCCATGGCGTGGCGCAGGACAATGTGCGAAATCGCTTGCACCTGTTGCACGACGTCCAGGCGCAGTTCCAGGCCGTGCTCAAGGATGGGGTTTACCAGGTGAGGATCGAGGTGCCGGCCTGAGCGCGAAGGGCGCGGCGGCCGGCCCCGGGGTTTTCGGAGGACGCGTTGAGCTTGCGAGTGTTGCTGGTTGACGACGAGGCCCTGGCGCGCTTGCGCCTGCGCGCCCTGCTGCGCGCCTGCGCGGCGCCGGCCGCCGCGGTCACCGCCGAGGCGGCCGACGCGGCGCAGGCGATGGAGCTGCTGCGGCGCCAGCCGTTCGATGCCGTGCTGCTGGACATCCGCATGCCCGGCGCCGACGGCCTGGCGCTGGCCCAGACCGTGCGGTCGCTGCCACGGCCGCCGGCCGTCGTGTTCGTCACGGCCCATGCCGAACATGCGGTGGACGCGTTCGATCTGGAAGCCGTGGATTACCTGACCAAGCCCGTGCGGCTGGAGCGCCTGCAGGCGGCGCTGCAGAAAGTCGAGCGGCTGGCCGGCGCGGGCGCGCAGCCGCCCTCGGCGCCCGAGGCGCTCCTGATCCAGGACCGGGGCCGCACCGAGCGGGTGCCCCTGGCCGAAGTGCTGTACCTGAAAGCCGAACTCAAGTACATCACGGTCCGTACGGCGGCCCGGAGTTTCATCCTCGACGGCTCGCTCAGCGAGCTGGAGGAGCGGCACGCGGCGCGGTTCCTGCGCGTGCACCGCAATGCCCTGGTGGCGCGGCATGCCATACGCGCCCTGGAAAAACACGATGACCCCGAGGAGGGCGAGGGCTGGGCCGTGCGGCTGAGCGGCATCGACGAGCTGCTGGCGGTCTCGCGCCGGCAGCTCGGGGCGGTGCGCGAGGCCATGGCGGCCTGATCGGTTCGATGACGGCACCGGGAGCCCGCATGGAAGCACAAGACCCGCCACGCACACCGGCCGCCGCGCCGCTGCCCGCCGATCCCGAGGAGCCCTCGCAGGTCCTGCTTCGCGTCCCCGTGAACGTGCGCAGCGCGACCCTGGTGCTGCTCGCCGCGATCGCGCTCTTGGCCACCTTGCGCTGGGCGAGCGCCTTCTTCATTCCCCTGATGGTGGGCTTCCTGCTCAGCTACGCGCTCTCGCCCATCGTGGACGTGCTCCAGCGCTGGCGCATCCCGCGCTCGATCAGCGCGGCCGTGCTCATCCTGGGCATCCTGGGCGGGGCCGCCGCATCCGTGTACTCGTTCACCGACGATGCGAACCAGCTGATCGCGGAGCTCCCGGCGGCCGCGCGCAAGCTGCGCGATTCCATGCGTTCGGGCGGCGGCAAGGGCGACAGCGCGCTGAGCACGGTGCAAAAAGCGGCGGCCCAGCTCGAGCAGGCCGCCGCGGAGGCCGGCCCGGCGGCGCCCGCCCGGGGGGCTCAGCGGGTCGTGATCGAAAAGCCGCGCTTCGACATCCGCGACCACCTGTGGACCGGCACGATGGGCCTGGCCAGCCTGATCGGCCAGGTCACGGTGGTCACCTTCCTCACCTTTTTCCTCCTGATGTCGGGCGACACCTTCCGGCGCAAGCTGGTCAAGATCACCGGCCCGACTTTGAGCAACAAGAAGATCACCGTGCAGGCGCTGGACGAAATCACCGAGCAGATCCAGCGCTACCTGCTGGTCCAGTTGCTGGCGGCAGTGGTGGTCGGCCTGAGCACCTGGCTCGTCTTCTGGGCGCTGGGGATGAAGCACGCGGCCGTGTGGGGGCTGGCCGCCGGCATCCTGAACTTCATTCCCTACGTCGGTTCGGTGCTGGTGACGGCGGCGGCCGGACTGGTGGCCTTCCTGCAGTTCGGGGAGGTGAACATGGCGCTCGCCGTGACAGGGGTCTCGCTGGTCATCAACACGCTCGAAGGCAATCTCATCGTCCCCTTGCTCACCAGCCGGGCCAGCCGCATGAACCCGGTGGCCGTCTTCATCGGCGTGCTGGCCTGGGGCTGGCTGTGGGGCGTCTGGGGTCTGCTGCTGGGCATTCCCATCCTGATGGTGGTCAAGGCGGTGTGCGACCGCGTCGACGACCTGAAGCCGGTAGGCGAACTGCTGGGAACCTGAAGGGTGCGCCCCGCAAGAGCGCTTAACCCGTGTTGCGCAGCGCCGCGGCGATGCCGTTGATCGACATGTGGATGCCGCGCCGGGCCTGGTCGTCGATCTTGCCGGCGCGATAGCGGCGCACCAGCTCGACCTGCAGGTGGTGCAGGGGATCGATGTACGGGAAGCGGTGCCGGATCGAGCGCTGCAAGGCGGGATTGGCCGCCAGCCGCTGTTTTTCGCCGGTGATCAGCTGCAGCGCCTCCACGGTGCGATGCCATTCCGACTCGATGGCGCCGAAGACGCGCTTGCGCAGCCGGGCGTCGGCGACCAGCTCGGCATAGCGCGAAGCCAGCGCGAGATCGCTTTTCGCCAGCACCATGTCCATGTTGGACAGCAGCGCGCCGAAGAACGGCCATTGCCGGTACATCTTCTGCAGCAAGGCCAGCCGGCGGCGCCGATCCGGCTCGCCATCCTCCTGCAGGAAGCTGTAGACGGCGCTGCCGAAGCCATACCAGCCCGGCAAGGTGAGCCGGCACTGCCCCCAGCTGAAGCTCCAGGGGATGGCGCGCAGGTCCTCGATTCGCATGCCGGCCTTGCGCGAGGCCGGGCGCGACCCGATATTGAGTTCGGCGATTTCACGGATCGGCGTGGCGCCGCTGAAGTATTCGGCGAACCCGGGGGTTTCGTAGACCAGCGCGCGGTATGCGGACAGGCTGGAGCGCGACAGCGTTTCGGCCGCCTCCAGGAAGGCGCCCGGCGCCGGCTTCGTCGGCTGCAGCAGGCTGGCCTCCAGCGTGGCGGCGACCAGTGTTTCGAGATTGCGGCGGCCGATTTCCGGGTTGGCGTACTTGGAGCCGATCACCTCGCCCTGCTCGGTCAGGCGGATCTGGCCGCGCACGGTGCCGGGGGGCTGTGCCAGGATCGCCTGGTAGCTCGGTCCGCCGCCGCGGCCCACGGTGCCGCCGCGCCCATGGAACATGCGCAGCCGGATAGCGTGCGGGACCTGCGCTCCCGCGCTTGCCACCGCGTCGGCCGCGCCGCCGGTGGCCAGTTCATCGAACAGGTCGACCAGCGCGATCTCGGCGCGGTACAGCTCCCAGTTGCTGGTGAAGATGCCGCCGTCCTTGTTGCTGTCGCTGTACCCCAGCATGATGTCCTGTTCGGCGCCCGAGCGCCGAACCAGCGACGCGATGCCGGGCAGGCGGTAGAACTCGCGCATGATGGGGACCGCATTGCGCAGGTCCTCGATGGTCTCGAACAGCGGCACGACGATCAGTCCCGCCACCGCCGCCTCGTCGATGGTGCCGGTCAACAGGCCCGTTTCCTTCTGCAGGAGCAGCACTTCGAGCAGGTCGCTGGCGCTTTCCGTGTGGCTGATGATGTAGTGGCGGATCGCCTGCGGGCCGAAGCGCTCGCGCATCAGCCTGGCGGTCTCGAAGATGGCCAGCTCCGCCAGGGTGTGTTCCGAGTAGCGCCCGCCGATCACGCGCAGCGGCCTGGCGTCGGCCAGCAGCTTCATCAGCAGGGCGCGCCGCGCCGGCTCCTGCAGCCTGGCGTAGTGCGGCTCGATCCGCGCCGTGGCCAGCAGCTCGGCCACGACCGCTTCGTGCTGGTCCGAGTTTTGCCGCAGGTCCACCGTGGCGAGGTGGAAGCCGAACACCTCCACCGCGCGGATCAGCGGATGCAGGCGCTGCTGCACCAGCACCGCGCCATGCTGCGCCAGCAGCGAGTCCTCGATGGTGCGCAGGTCGGCCAGCAAGTCCTCGGCGCGAAGATACGGGTCGCGTGGCGGCAGCGCGTGGCGCGCGGCGTCGCCGCCGGTGAAGTCCTTGAGGGTCGCGGCCAGCCGGGAATACATGCCGGCCAGGGCGCGGCGATACGGCTCGTCGGCGCGGTGCGCGTTGGTGTCGGGCGAGCGGCCGGCCAGGGCGCGCATCGCCGGCGTCACCTCCACCAGTGTGGACGACAGGGACAGCTCGCCGCCCAGGTAGTGGACCTCGGTGAGGTAGTGGCGCAGCGCCACTTCGCACTGGCGCCGCAGCGCGTATTGCAGGGTCGCGGCGCTGACGTTCGGATTGCCGTCGCGGTCGCCGCCGATCCAGTGGCCCATGCGCAGGAAGCTGGCCACCGGATGATGGCCCAGTTCGCGCTCCAGCTCGGCGTACAGCTTCGGGATCTCGCACAGGAACGTCGCTTCGTAATAGCTGAGGGCGTTCTCGATCTCGTCGGCCACCGCCAGCCCGGTGAAGCGCAGCAGCCTCGTCTGCCACAGCTGCAGCACGCGGGCGCGCATGCCGGCCTCGTTGGCCGCCAGTTCGCGCGGCGCCAGCGCGTCCTTGGCCGTGGCGCGGGCCTTGATCTCGTCGCGCTGGGTCAGCAGGTTGGCGATGC
>JAMPXR010000096.1 GCA_023701085.1 Ramlibacter sp.
CGTGGGACGCGTCCACCGCGATGATGGCATCCATGACCGAGTCGATCGTGCGGTGGTAGCGGTCGTTGGCGTCCCGCAGCGCGCGCGCCAGTTCCGCCTGCCGGTTGACGGCGCGCACCAGCAGGCCGGCGGCCGTGACGACGAATGCGCACACCAGCACGGCGCCGAAGACGATGACCATCGCGTTTTCGCGCCAGGTGGCCAGGGCGAGTTCCTCGTCATTGGGGACCCCCACGAGCAGCGGAAAGCGCCCGGTGCGCGCGAGCGCGAAAGCCTGCCGTCCCCCGTCGCCCGTGGCGTGATCGACCATCCGCACTTCGGAGCCGGGACCGGGCAGGGGCCCGCTGCCCAGCTCCGGCGCGTACTCGCCGATCAGGTTCTCCCGATGGGGCAGGCTGGCCAGCAGCGTGCCGTCCGCCAGGTACAGCGACATCCGCCGCGGGTGGTCCGCCCGCATCGCCTGGTACACCTGCTCCATCTTGAGCAGGTCCATCTTCGCCACGGCCACACCGCGGAACTTTCCGTCCGTGCCGGTGAACGAGCGCGCGACGTGCACCATCCAGGCGCCGCCCTGGGTCGGCTCGCGCGCCGGCCTGCCGATGTACAGCTCCTCGGACCGGCCGCCGATGAACGCTTTGTAGTACTCCTGGTCGGCGTGCGACAGGCCCAGGATTTCCCCTTCGCGGGACGAGTTCACGATATTGCCGTGGGCGTCCAGCAGGAACAGCACGCCCAGCTGGCGCACACCGAAGATGCGCGCGCTCATCAGAAGCCGGACCGAAACGCTGTCGAGCTCCAGGCTGCCGCCGTAGGCCGTCTGCATCCGCTCCTGCACGCCGCGCAGCACCAGGTCGATGCGGTCGAACGAATGCTCGGTCTCCTCGCGGATCATGTGCGCGAAGGCCACGGTGTCCAGGCGCGCCGCTTCCAGCTCGCGCTTTCGCATGTCCCACAGCATGAACGCGACAGACACCGTGATCAGCGTGATCGTGAGCGTCGCCAGCAGCCCGATCGCGCGGGTAGGTCGGATTTGCATGCGCATGGCGGTGCTTTGTTTTCGGGCCGGCCGCGCAGCGGCGGCCGGGGGGATGCATAGGAGTTCTCCGATTCCACACCATGGACCGGGCGGGCGGTTGACCTACGTCAAGTAGGCTGTACGCTCTGCCGACACACTCCCAAACACAACAATGCCGGCGCAAGCCTGCGGCTGTTACATTCGGCGCGTTTGCCGGATGGGCCCTTCGCGCCGAGGACGCTCGCAGCCGGCGAGGATTTTGAAAAGACGGAAGCCCTGACCATGCAACTCGAGTCGATACTTTCACGCCTGCGGCGTCGCGCCGTTTCACTTTTACTGGCGAGCGCCTGCGTGACTCTGATCGGCATCGGCACGCAGGCCGCTGCGCAGCCCGCCGCGGCCGCACCGACCCCCGCCGCATCCCTGGACAACGCAAGCTGCCTGAACTGCCACGACGCGAAGAAGCCCAAGCTCGAGTCCAAGGACGCGGCCGGAAAGGCGCGCGCGCTTCGGGCCGTGCCCTCCGACAAGTTCAAGGACAGCGTACACGCGACCATGCAGTGCGTGACCTGCCACTCGGACATCCGCGACAACGCCGAGAAGGGCAACGCGCACGCCAGGAACACGGCCCAGCCCCTGAAGAAGGTGGACTGCGCCGGCTGCCACCAGGAACTGTGGGAGCAGACCGTCAAGCGGGGCAGGACAGCCGAGCGCCCCGGACTGGAGCGGGTCGCCAAGAACGTCGAGGCGTACAAGACCTCGTTCCATGCCAGACCGAACGCGGAGGACAAGACCCGGCCGAACGCGTCATGCGACAGCTGCCACGACACGCACACCTTCGACGTTCCGGCCAAGAACACGCCGGAATACACGCAGTGGCGCCTGGGTATCCCCGCGATGTGCGCCACCTGCCACACCGACCAGCTCGAAGCCTACAACGAGTCGGTCCACGCCAAGGTCAACAGCAGCAAGCTGCTGGCCGACGCCGCCGTGTGCTCTGATTGCCACACCGCCCATTCCGTGACCGGCACGTCGGGCAACCCGTTCAAGCTGACCGTGACCGCCAGCTGCGGCAACTGCCACAAGGAAGAGTACGACAGCTACAAGGACACGTTCCACGGCAAGATCACCAATCTGGGCTACGCCTACACGGCCAAGTGCTACAACTGCCACGGCAGCCATGAGATCCAGCGCGTCGACGACGCCAAGTCGCCGGCCCATCCGGACAACCGGCTGGAGACCTGCCAGTCCTGCCACAACCCCAAGAAAGGCCTGCCCGGCGTGTCGAAGGGGTTCGCCAGCTTCCAGCCCCACGGCAATACGCACGATTTCGGCAAGTACCCGCAACTTTGGGCCGCGTTCCAGTTGATGGCCGGCCTGCTGATTGGCACTTTCGCCTTCTTCTGGCTGCACACGGCCCTGTGGTTCTATCGTGAGTACAAGGAGCGCCAGGCCCGCGGCGGTGGACATGCCCACGTGCGGCTGGACGAGGTTCCCGCGCCGCTGCGCGGCAAGCACGTGCGGCGCTTCAGCCGCACCTGGCGGATCGCCCACCTGACGTTCGCCCTGAGCCTGATGGTGCTCACGCTCACCGGCATGCCGCTGTTCTATTCGGAAGTGCCCTGGGCGCGCGCGATCATGAGCGCCCTGGGCGGGCCGCAGGTCGCGGGCGTCATCCACCGCACGGCGGCCGTGATCTTCGCCGGCGTGTTCCTGTGGCACCTGGTCTACATGGTGTTCACCCTGGGCCGCAAGTGGAGGACCTTCAAGATCTTCGGGCCGGACTCGATGGTGCCGAACCTGAAGGACCTCGAGGACATGATCGGCATGTTCAAGTGGTTCTTCGGCAAGGGCCCGCGGCCGGGCCTCGACCGCTGGAGCTACTGGGAGAAATTCGACTACTGGGCGCCCTTCTGGGGGGTGACCATCATCGGCGTGAGCGGCCTGGTCATGTGGCTGCCCCACTTCTTCGGCCAGTTCCTGCCCGGCTGGATCTTCAACGTGGCCTCCATCTTCCACGGTGAGGAAGCGTTCCTGGCGGTGGTGTTCCTGTTCACGGTGCACTTCTTCAACAACCACTTCCGTCCCGACAAGTTCCCGGTCGAAATCGTGATGTTCACCGGCACCATGTCGCTCGAAGAGTTCAAGAAGGACCATGGCGTGGAGTACCAGCGCCTGGTGGAAACCGGCCAGCTCGAAAGCCACCTGGTTGAACCGCCGTCGGCGAAGATGGTCAAGGCCTCCAAGCTGCTCGGGTTCGTACTGATCATCTTCGGCCTGACATTGCTTACGCTGGTCGGGATTGGATTCTTCACGGGTGGCTGAGGGCACCCGTTGATGGAAATTGCCGCCGTCTCCGTGGGGGAGCGGCGGCCAAGATGCGAAAGCGACCGAGTTTGCCGGCTGCCAACGTATTTGTATTAACTTCGTTTTTAAGGAGACAGAAAATGAAACTGCTCACGACACTGACGGTCGCCTTCGGCCTGATGACCGTTTCCGCCGCCGGCATCGCAGCGGATGCCGATGCCGCCCAGGCGACGCTGAAGACCAACGGCTGCAACAAGTGCCACGCGGTCGACAAGAAGAAGACCGGGCCGGCCTTCAAGGAAGTGGCGAAAAAATACAAAGGCAAGGGCGACGCGGAAACCACCCTGACCAAGCACGTCACGACCACGCCGACGATCGAGGTGGACGGCCAGAAGGAAGAGCACAAGCCGCTCAAGACCAAGGATGCCGGCGAGATCAAGAATCTCGTGCAGTGGGTCCTGTCGCTCTGACCCCCTGGCCACCATTCGTTTTCGCAGGCGGGCAGGCGAATCATCGCTGCCCGCAACCGGAATGGTCGGAGGGCACGTCTCTGCCGTCCGACCGCTTTCATCGGGCGCGCTCGATCGTCGGCGCGATCCGGACGGCTTGTTGAAGCGCGTTTTTTGAAGGAAAAGCCATGCCTCGAAGAGTTATCGCCAAGGTGCGAAGGTGGGTAACCGGCAAGAAGGCCATCGTGGTTCTGCTGACCGGCGTCGCCGTCGGCGTCGTCGCGCTCAGCCTGTTCGGCACCACGATGATCTACACGAGCACCGAGGCGTTTTGCGCGACCAATTGCCACGAGATGGCCAACAACGTCACCCTGGAATACCAGGGAACGCCCCACGACAAGAACCGCACTGGCGTGCGCGCCACCTGCGTCGACTGCCACGTGCCCAATTCGCCGATCCCGCTGTACATCGCCAAGATGGGCGCGCTCAACGACCTGTGGAGCCATCACGTCACCCACACGATCGACACGCGTGAGAAGTTCCAGGCCCAGCGGCAGAAGTTGGCGCAGCGGGTGTGGACGTACATGAAGGGCAACGACTCGCGTGAATGCCGCCATTGCCACAACCCGGCGAACATGGATCCCGAAAAGCAGTCGCCCGTCGCCCAGGCGCGGCACGCGAAGGGGCGCAGGGAAAAAATGACCTGCATCGACTGCCACTTCGGCCTCACGCACGAACTGCCCCTGGGCGGACCCGGACCGCAGGAGCTGGACGTAGACCGCAGCCTGATCCCCAGAAGCGCCATCTTCTGATCCACAAGAACGGCTATTTCATCGGCAGCCGCTTGGGCGCTGTTGGACGCGAGGAGAAGCTCAGATGTTGAAGATTTTCAGGAAGATCCGCGGTTGGGGCGCAGGTCCCGGGACGCTGGCCGTGCTCATTGGAGGCCTGGTTCTGGGCGTCATCCTGTTCGGTTCGGTCGGCTCGTTCATGGTGTACGCCAATTCGGAACACTTCTGCGCCAATGCCTGCCACGAGATGCAGCCCCTGCAGAAGGAGCACAAGGGGACCATCCACGACATGAACCGCAGCGGGGTGCGGGCCACCTGCAACGACTGCCACGTGCCGCACGAGTACGTCCCCAACTACCTGGCCAAGCTGGGGCTGCTGTCGGACGTATGGGGGCACTGGACCGGCTCCATCGACACCAAGGAAAAGTTCGAGGCCAAACGCTACGAGCTGGCCCGGCGCGTATGGGTGTACATGAAGGGCAACGACTCGCGCGAATGCCGGCACTGCCACACGACCGCGAAGATGGACCCGGAAATGCAGACCGAGAGAGCCCAGAAGCGGCATGAGAAAGGCCGCCTCGAAGGCCTGACCTGCATCGAGTGCCACTTCGCCGTGGCGCACACCGAACCCGATGGACCCGGGCCGCAGGAGCTGTTTTCCAAGACCAAGGCGCCATCCCAGCCATAGGCCTTCGGCCGGCCGCCATCTTCACGAAAGGAACGCCCCGTGCTCATCGACTGCTACGAATGCAAGGCCAGGATCAGCGACACCGCGGCCAGCTGCCCCCACTGCGGCGCCGTGCCCGTGGATTCGGCGCGCTCGCTCCCGGTCGTCGTGTCCGACCTGGACATGAAGTTCAGCACCATCTTCTGGTTCATGATCAAGGCGGCCGTCGCCGCGGTACCGGCGGTGATCGTGCTCTACACCGCCTCGACCGTCATCGGCGGCATCATCTCGCCGCTTCTGAATCTGTAAGGAAGCTGCCGCATTCCTTGCGGCGGGACCCGGACACGGCCGCGCGCCCGCCGTCAACCCGCCGCCTCTTCGCCTCACCGGTTATTCGCACGGCGGCCCGCATCGGGCCGCCGTACATTTTTGGCGAGCCGCATCCACTCGCAGGCCGGTGCCGCGCAGTCGGCAAATTCAGGAAATTTCATCGTTTTGCGGCGCGCCCGCATCGGCGCGCCGGATTCCCATGGCACGCCGGCCGCGGCGCAGCACCCCACTTTTCTTGTCCTGTCCGAAACACCACCCCACTCTCGGAGTATTCCTAGGGCAATCTTGATCGGCTTCCGATAGCGCGGGGAAACCCTGAATTTCAAAATCTGAGCACAGGTCGAAGGCGCTCGTGCCCGTCCGCTGCGCAGCTGCAAATGCATCAATCAGCGCTGCCAGAAGTTGATTCAAATCAACGGTCGGTACGAGGCAGGAAGGAACCGACGCGTCCAGACTCTGCAATGACATCGGCGTAATGCGTTTTTTAAAGTCAAGTAAGCCCGTCATTCGACGTCAGGAGTCACATATGAAACTCAAGTTGGTTAGGTTGGGAACGGCGGCGTTGGCCGCGGTTGCCATGGCCTTGTCAGGCTGTGGCGGAGGAGGTGGAGGAGGAGACGATGGAGGCAGTCCGGGCACCGGACCGACGCAGCCGGTGCAGCAGACGCTGACCGCGGCGGCCGGCCAGGCGGCCAACGACACCGCGACCAACCCCACGGCCGCCTTCACCGTGCTGCAGGGCGCGGGCGTTCCCGCCGTCACCGTCAACAGCCCGCCGAAGGTGAACTTCGCGGTGTTCTCCGACGGTGCGGTCAAGCAGGGCCTGGCCTTGTCGAACGTGAGTTTCATCATCGCCAAGCTCGTTCCGGGCACCAACGGCGATCCGGACAAGTGGGTGAGCTACACCTACCGCACCGAATCCACGGCCAGCGGTGCCAACAACACCGGCCCCGGCGGCAAGCCGGTGCTGGCGTCGGCGCTGCAGGCCACCAGCGACACCAAGCTGACGGGCACCAGCACCGCGGCCCTGACGCAGCTGGTCTACAACCCCGAGGGCTACTACACCTACACCTTCTCGACCGACATCAAGGACCCGACGAAGACCCAGGGCGTGACCTTCGAGCCGAACCTGACGCATCGCGTCGTGATCCAGCTGAGCTACACGAATGCGGCCGGCGCCACGATCCGCGTGAATCCGTACATGGACTTCACGCTCGACGCGAATGGCAAGTCGGTGCCCGCCACGGCGGCGCAGACGCGCCAGATGGTCGACATCAAGACCTGCAACGGCTGCCACGACAAGCTCGCGCTGCACGGCGGCGGACGCGTCGACACGCAGTTCTGCGTCATGTGCCACAACCCCAGCACGGTGGACGCGAACAGCGGCCTCAACCTGAACCTGGCCACGATGGTCCACAAGATCCACTCGGGCCGCGAGCTCCACGAAAACGGCGAGAACTATGTCATCTGGGGCAATGCCGCCAGCAAGCACGACTACTCCGAAGTCGGGTTCCCGCAGCCGACGCGTAACTGCACCGCCTGCCACACCGGCAGCAACCCGGTCACCCCGCAGGGCGACAACTGGAAGAGCAAGCCGACCAAGGAAGCGTGCCTGAGCTGCCACCAGTCCGGCTCCACCAGCGCCTGGTTTGCCAGCCACGTGACCACGCTCAAGCTGGGCGCGTCGGCCGCCGCCATCCCGAACTCCACCTGCGCTTCCTGCCACGGCCCGGCCGGCTCGTTCAGCCCGGAAAAGGCGCACTGGGTCCAGGAACTGGCGAATGCCTCCCTGTACAAGGGCGTGATCGAAAGCGTGACGGTCACCAAGGCCCCGACGGCGACCGCCGCGGGCACCGCCGTCGTGAAGTACGCCGTCATCAACCCGGCCACCGGCGCGGCGTACAACCTGAGCGAAGGCTGCACCGGCCCCGCGACCAAGGACCAGAAGGGCAACGCCCTGGCCGTCAGCTGCAACACCAACTACCGTTGGGACGCACAGCTCGATCCCACCAAGTACGGCAAGCCGCAGGACAAGTTCGGCACGTTCTCCGTGCACATCGCCACCAACACGATGGCGCAGACGCTCGACGACGTCACCGGCACCGCCAACGGTCCCGCCGGCTACCTGGGCGTGAACGACGGCACGAACCGCTACAGCGCCGAAGTCACCCTGCCCGCCGGCTCCAAGGGCAACGCCCGCGCGATGCTGCTGGGTTCCGTGGCCGAACGCAGGCTCGACCCGCTCACGCGCGCCCCGGTCGGCGCCGTGCCGCCCACGAAGAACTCGGACCTGGCCTACGTGCCGGTGAAGAACGACATCTGGGACTTCACCGTGACGGGCACGGGTGCCCGCGCCACCACGACGGCGCGCCGCCAGATCGTCGCGAACGACAACTGCAACAGCTGCCACGGCATCCTGGGCCTGCCGACCGGCCCGAATGAGCCCGACCATGCCGGCTTCCACAAGGGCGTGCGCAACAACTCTGAAGGCTGCTCCAACTGCCACAACGCCAACCAGGCGGGCGGCTACACCCTGATGACGGACGGCAGCGTGGCGCCGGTCGCCGGCGACAGCCAGCTGCTGCCCGCCGACAACAAGAGCTCGTTCCTGCACGAGTCCTATCAGGCCAAGCGGTTCATCCACGGCATCCACGGCGGCGCCAAGCGCACGTTCCCGTTCACGCACTGCCTGACCACCGGCGGCGTGTACAACAAGGACGGCACGAGCACGACGGGCGGCAAGCCCCTGGGCAATGAGACCTGCTACAACTACCCGGGCGAAACGCTCAACTTCACGGCTGAAGTGGCCTACCCGGCGCAGCTCGGAAA
>JAMPXR010000097.1 GCA_023701085.1 Ramlibacter sp.
ATCGCGGCGCCGCGACCCAGCGGCTTCGGCTTTCCCGTGGCGGCCCACCCGCTGGACCCGCAACGTGCCTGGTTCGTTCCGGCCCATTCGGATGCGCAGCGCATACCGGTGGACGGCCGCATGGTGGTCAATGAAACGCGCGACGGCGGTTCTTCCTTCCTGACCCATGGCGAAGGACTGCCGCAGCACGACGCCTATCACCTGGTGTACCGGCACGCACTGGTGACAAGTGCGGACGGCCGCACGCTGGCCATGGGTTCGACCACCGGCGGCCTGTGGGTCAGTGAAAACGCGGGAGCCTCCTGGGAGTGCCTGTCGCACGATCTGCCGCCTGTTGCGGTGCTGCGGCTTGCGCAAGAGAACGTATAGGAGCGCGCGCCGCCCAGTCCCTCACGAGCTGGCCGACCTTCTCGGGTTCCGGCGCTGATCGCGCTTCACGCGGCAGCCGGGCGGCGTCTCCAGCTCGGCAGGAACTTGCCGAGGGGACGGCTTTGCGCCGGGCGGGTTTGCATCGCGGGTTGAAAGACACGCGCCAGGCTGGGCTCGAAACCCGTCACCACGACTTGCCTGGCGTCCTCCGCCAGATGGCTCTGGCCGGGCGATAGCTGGATATCCTTGGGGCAACCGTCCACCGTGACCCAGAGGCAGCCTCTGACGCAGGTGACAGTCGCGCCGGCAGCATCCACAATTCGCAGGAACACTGCTGAGTCCAGTTCCACATATGCTTGGTCGAAATTGGCGGTCATGTTGCTCTCCTGGTTCGATGGGCCCAGCGATCGCCGTGGGGTTGAAGGCAGTGTCTCGTGATCGCGCCGCCGGCGCGATGAAGCCGGGGTGAATCGTTGTGAATGACGATGTGAATCCGCCCCCCGCGCCACGAGCAGCGAGCACCGCTGTCCGGCGCTATCGTTTCGGCCGGTTCGAAGTGCGGCCGCAGCTGCGGCAGCTGCTGGTGGATGGCCGGCCAGCCCATATCGGCGCGCGCGCGTTCGACATGCTCGTCGTGCTGATCGCGCGGCGCGATCGCGTGCTGAGCCGCGACGAACTGTTCGAACTGGTCTGGCCGGGAGTGGTGGTCGAGGAGAACAACCTGCGCCAGCAGGTCTCGGCGCTGCGCAAGGTTCTCGGGATGGACGGGGTCGCCACGGTCCCGGGGCGCGGCTACCGTTTTGTTCTGCCGCTGGACGAGGAATCGCTCGACGCCCCGGCGGCATCCCCGCCGGCGGTCGGCCCGCACGCGCCGCGCGGCGTGCCCAGCAACCTGCCGCTGAACATACCGGCCTTGATCGGACGGCAGGCGGAGCTCGCGACGGTCTTGGCCCTGCTGGAGAGCACTCACCTGCTCACGCTGGTGGGCGCCGGCGGCGTCGGCAAGACCCGTTTCGCGCTGGAGATCGCCGGCGTCGTTCAGGGCGATTACAAGGACGGTGTCTGGTTCGTCGAACTGGCGCCGGTGGCCGACCCGGCGCTGATCGCGCGAACCGTGGCGAGTGCGGTCGGGGTTCACGAGGAGCCCGGGCGACCGCTGCTGGCCACGCTGCTCGACTACCTGCACCGGCGCGAGCTGCTGATCGTGCTCGATAACTGCGAACACCTGATCGAGGACTGCGCGCGCTTTGCCGAGAAAATTCTGCACTCCACCTCGGGAGCGCGCATCCTCGCGACGAGTCGCGAGGCCCTGGGAATTGACATTGAAACGGCGTGGCGCGTGCCTTCCTTGCGCACGGCCCCGCCGCATGCCGACGCGTCGGTCGAGGAGCTGATGGAATACGCGGCAACCCGCCTGTTCGTGGAGCGTGCCGGCGCGGCATCGCCGGCGTTCCGGTTGACCCCCCGGAACGCTCGCGCCGTCGCGCAGGTCTGCCACCAGCTCGACGGCATACCGCTGGCGCTGGAACTGGCCGCTGTGCGGGTCAAGGCGATGACGGTCGAGCAGGTGGCCGATCGCCTGCGCGACCGCTTCGCGCTGTTGACGCGCGGCTCCCGCACGGCGCTGCAGCGCCATCAGACCTTGCGCTCGCTCATCGACTGGAGCCATGGATTGCTGTCCGAGCCCGAGCGCGTGCTGTTGCGGCGCCTGTCGGTGTTCGCGGGTGGCTGGACGCTGGAGGCCGCCGAGGAGGTCGCCGGCGGCGAGCCGCTTGCGAGCACCGACGTGCTGGACCTGATCGCGCAGCTGGTGGAGAAATCGCTCGTGACGCTGGATGACGCGGTGCCTGATCCGCGCTACCGCATGCTCGAGACGATCCGCCAATACGGATTCGAAAAACTGATGGCGGCCGGTGAAGCCGACCGGGTGCGTTCGCGCCACCTGGACCACTTCGTTCGCTTTGCCCAATCCTTGAGCAGGCGATTGGTCACCCGCGACTTCGACAGCCGCTGGAGCGCTCGCGTCGATTCAGAGCTGGACAACATCCGGGCCGCATGGAACTGGTCCGAGCAGCCTGGCAAGGCGGCGCACGGCCTGAACCTCATCAATGCACTGCACCGTTACTGGTACCAGAACATGCATTGGAAGGAGGTCGTCGACTGGATCGAGCGGCTGGGGGCGTGCAGCGATCGCGACGGCCCGCCCACCACGGCGCGCGCGCATTCGCTCTACGCCGCCGGGATGTTGGCGACGAATTTCGACCCCGCGATCGGGCGGCGCCTGTGCGAGGAATGCCTGGCCATGTCGCGTGCGCTGCAGTTCAACCAGGGAGTGGCGTGGGCCCTGATGTGGATGGGCTATATCGACAGCCGTCAGCGCGATCCTGGCACGACCCGCTTCTTCGCCGAAAGCTTGCGCGCGGGAAGCCTGATTGAAGACCCATGGGACCGCGCTTTTCTGCGCGCGCAGACCTTGATCTGCTATGCCGGTTACGAGGCTCTCATGGGCCGGGACGATTCGGTCGAGGCGATGGTGCGCGAGTGCGAGGAAGAGATCGAAAGGATGGGGAATACAGGCCTTTACATCGGCCATTGCCGGGCGCTGCTCGGGACGATGGCGATTCGCCGCGGCGAGTTCGAGCGCGCCGGCAGCCTGCTGGCTGAAAGCCTGGCCCTGTACCGCGCCATCGATTCGAAATTCGACATCGCCGGCAGCCTGGTGCAACAGGGCTTTCTGGCGCTGCGCCAAGGCAATCCTTCGTGGGCGCTCCAGCTCTTTCGCGAGAGCCTGCCGCTACACCGCAACTATCCGATGTCGCCATGGGTCACCAAAGGCCTGGCGCACCTGCTGATTGCTTACGCCGCGTGCGAGCGTTGGGTCGTCGCGGCGCGGCTGGCCGGAGTGTTGAGCGGGGCACGTGGCGCGGCAGGCGCGGCGCCGCCGGAACTGTCGGGACGGGCAGCACGCGCCTACGAAGAGGCGGTTGCGCGCGTGCGTTCCGCGCTCGGTCCATCCGCCTTCGACGAGCAGGCAGGCGCCGGAGGCCGGATGACGCGGGAAGAGGCGGTCGCTTTTGCGCTCGCCGAATGAGCGGCACGAACTTGAATCCGCCCGCTGCCAAGGCAGGCCGCCCACCCCCGTGGCCCGACGCTACATCGCGCCCTCGAACATCATCACGTCGATTTGATCGCCCACCGCCACGTTGCCCTGCTCGTGATGCAGCACGATCAGCCCGTTGGCCTGCACCATGGAGCTGAGCACGCCGGACCCCTGGTTGCCGGTGGTGCGCGCCTGCAATGACCCGTCACGGGCCGTCGAGACCACGCCGCGCTGGTACTCGGTTCGGCCCGCCTTCTTGCGGATCGGCTCCTCGCTTCGTGCCTTCAGCAGCGGCGGCTGCGTGCCCGAACACCCCATCATCCGCAGCAGGGCGGGGCGCACGAATGCCAGGAAAGTCACCATCACGGCCACCGGATTGCCCGGCAGGCCGAACAGGGCGGCGGGGCCGATGCGGCCCACGGCCATCGGACGTCCGGGCCGCATGGCGATCTTCCAGAACGCCACGTCACCGAGCTTCTTCATCATGGCCTTGGTGTAGTCGGCTTCGCCGACGCTGACACCGCCGCTGGTGATGATCGCGTCGGCTGCGCCGGCGGCTCGATTGAATGCCGCTTCGAGCCGTTCCGGATCGTCGCGCACCACGCCCAGATCGATGATGTCGCACCCCAGGCGCTTGAGCAGGCCGAAAACGGTGTAGCGGTTGCTGTCGTAGATCGCGCCCTCGCGCGGCGCTTCACCCAGGCTCAGCACTTCGTCACCGGTGGAGAAGTAGGCCACGCGCAGCCTGCGCACCACTGGCACGGACGCGATCCCCAGGCTGGCCACCAGACCACACGCGGCCGGCGTCAGCCGTTCGCCCCGGCGCAGCGCCGGCTCGCCTTCGCGCAGGTCCTCGCCCTTGAGCCGCCGGTTGTCGCCGGGGTGCAGCATGTCGGGCGCGATGCGGATGCGCCTTTCGCCGGCGGGCTGGGTGAACTCCTGCGGCACCACGGTGTCCAGACCGGCCGGCATGATGGCGCCGGTCATGATCTTCACGCATTGGCCCGGGCCTGCCGTCCCCTGCCAGGCCTTCCCGGCGAGCGCGGTGCCAACCACTTCGAGCTGCAATGCCTTGCCGGCCTCGAGCTGGCGTCCATGGAACGCATAGCCATCCATCGCCGAGTTGTCGTGCGGCGGGACGCTGATGGGCGAGACCAGGTCTTGCGCCAGTATGCGGTCCAGGGCATCGAACACGCCGGCTTGTTCGTGCTCCGTGACCGGTTCCACCAGCCGCGCGAGGAATTCGCCGACGGCAGCGGCGCTCAGCGCCTGCGGGTCATAGCCCTGCAGCTCGGCGGCGACCTGGGCGATGGTTTTCATGAGCGCTCCAGCAGCTGCAGCTCGGCGAGGGTGTTGGCGTTGAAGAAGGCCCGCGGGTCGTCCTGCGGGCGGTCGAACGGCACCGTGGCGGTCTTGTGGCGCGCGGTCCAGGCGTCGACCTTGCGGCCGCCGTCATTCGTGAATTTCAGCAGGCTTTCGAGCAGGCCCACGCGCAGCAGGCAGAACACCGGCTGCGGATGGACCCGGCCGTCCGCCTCGGGTGCGGCGGCCATGGCGATCTCGGCGTCGTGTTCTTCGGCGGCCCGCGCGAGACGGGCCACCAGGTCCAGGGGCAGCAAGGGCGTGTCGCACGGCACCGTGACGAGCCATGGTGTTTCGCAGCGCTCCAGCGCGGTGAGAAAACCGGCGAGCGGGCCGGCGTAGTCGGCCAGCACGTCCGGCCAGACGGGCACCCCGAATGATTCGTAGGCGCTGAGGTTGCGGTTGGCGTTGACCATCACCTCGCCCACTTGCGGGGACAGGCGCAGCAGCGTGTGCAGCGCCATGGGCATGCCGTTGAAATTCTGCAAGCCTTTGTCGACGCCACCCATGCGGGTTCCGCGGCCGCCGGCGAGGATGACGCCCGTCACCTGCGAAGGATCAATCATGGCCACCCCCGAAGCGGCCGTGCGGCCTGCAAGGCCCGCCAGCGGCCCGGCAGAGCCGGTTGCTCGGTGGCCCCCGATCGGCGAGGCCTGCTCGTGCGCCGGGCGGCGCAAATCAGCCCTGCTGTTTTTCGTATGAATTTCAATGATGGACCTTATCCGCCGATGTAGCTCATCTCCACGCGGCGGCGGCCGTCGCTGTCGTCGGGGGCCATGGACCCGCGCAATTGCGAGTAGCGGTCGGAGCGGCCTTGCCAGATGCGGCCGATCGCGGACGCCAACTGCTCGTCGCTCGCGCCCGGCCCGCCGTTGAGGCCGCGCACCAGCGATCGCAGGTCATGGCCCTGAGTGGCGAACAGGCACAGGTACAACTGGCCTTCGGTGGACAGGCGGGCGCGATTGCAGTCGCCGCAAAAGGCCTGGGTGACGCTGCTGATCACGCCGATCTCTCCCGCGCCATCGGCGTAGCGCCAGCGCTCGGCCGTTTCGCCGGGCGCGCTGGGCTCGAGCTGCGCCAGCGGCAGCTGGGCGTGGATCAATTTCACCACCTCGGCCGAGGGCAGCACCTCGTCCATGCGCCAGCCGTTGGTGGCGCCCACGTCCATGTATTCGATGAAGCGCAGCACGATGCCGGTGCCCTTGAAGTGGCGCGCCATCGGCAGGATCTCGCGCTCGTTCGTGCCGCGCTTGACCACCATGTTGATCTTGATCGGACCGAGGCCGGCCTGATGCGCGGCGTCTATGCCCTCGAGGACCGCGGCCACCGGGAAATCGACGTCGTTCATGCGCCGGAACACGGCATCGTCCAGTCCGTCCAGGCTGATCGTGACGCGCTGCAGTCCCGCCGCCTTGAGCGCCCTGGCCTTGCGCGCCAGCAGGGACCCGTTGGTCGTCAAGGTCAGGTCCAGCGGCCTGCCTTCCACCGTGCGCAAAGCGGCCAGCTGTTCGATCAGGTCCTCGATGTTCTTGCGCAGCAGCGGTTCGCCGCCGGTCAATCGGATCTTGCCCACCCCGTGCGCGACGAACTGCCGGGCTATGCGCGTGATCTCCTCGAAGCTCAGCAGCGCCGAATGCGGCAGGTATGTGTGGTCCTTGTCGAACACTTCCTTGGGCATGCAATAGCCGCAGCGGAAGTTGCAGCGGTCGGTGACGCTGATGCGCAGGTCGCGCAGCGACCGGCCCAGGCTGTCGGACAGCAGGCCGGTGGCGCGGATCGGTTGCGCGGGCACACCGGCGGACAGCGACCCGAATCGCTGGTCGATCAACGGAATGAAGCGCTCGGTCATGTGCCGATTGTCTCGCAGGCGCGAATCCCCGGCCCCGTAGTGGTCGGGACGCCCGTCGCAGGCCTAGACGCAGCGCGCGCCGTCCACCTCGATGCACACGCCCGAGATGAAAGAGGCCTCGTCGCTGGCAAGGTAAAGCACGGCGTTGGCCACGTCCAGCGCCGTCGAGAAGCGCCCCAGCGGGATCGTCGCCAGGAACTTCGCGCGGCGAGCGTCGTCGACCGGGCCACCCGCGAATTCGGCCGCCAGGCCGGTGTCGGGGTTGAACACCGGATTGATGCAGTTCACGCGGATGTTGTCCGGGCCAAGCTCGGCCGCCAGGGACTTGCTGGTCGTGATCACGGCGCCCTTGGAGCCGTTGTACCAGGTCAGCCCGGGGCGCGGACGGATGCCGGCGGTGGAGGCGATGTTGATGAAGCTGCCACCCTTGTGGGCCCGCATGACGGGCACGGCATGGATGGTCGACAGGTAGATGCTCTTCATGTTGACCGCATAGACCTTGTCGAACTCCTCCTCGCTGACCTCCAGCGCGGGGCGGTTGCGGTGGGTCCAGCCCGCGTTGTTGACCATCACGTCGAGCGTGCCGTGGCGCGCGACCGCGGCCTCGACCAGCGCCTTCATGTCGGCCGACTTCGTCACGTCGGCGGCAAAGAACGAGGCGACGCCGCCGGCGGCCTTGATGTCCGCGGCCACCTTCTCTCCGAGCGCGGTGTTGATGTCGTTGACGATGACCCTGGCGCCCTGCGCGGCAAGCCGCCGGGCGATGCCTTCGCCTATGCCGCCACCCGATCCGGTGACGATGATGGATTTGTCCTTCACGCGCATCTTCGAATACTCCTTGTGCAATTTGTGCCGCGGCACCCGATCCATCCAGCCCCTCGGGGCCCCGGGGGTTCAACCGTGCCGGATCGCCACCGTCTTCAGCGTGGTGAAGCCGTACAGCGCCTCGAACCCCTTTTCGCGCCCGTAGCCCGATGACTTGACGCCGCCGAAAGGCAACTCCACGCCGCCGCCGGCGCCGTAGTTGTTGATGAACACCTGGCCGCTCTTGACGCGTTTGGCCATGCGCAGCTGGCGCGCGCCGTCGCGCGTCCAGATGCCCGCGACCAGGCCGAAGTGCGTGCCGTTGGCCAGCTGGACCGCCTCGTCCTCGTCCTTGAAGCTCATGGACGCGAGCACCGGCCCGAACACTTCCTCCTGCGCCACGCGGTGCCCGGCGGGCACGTCGCGCAGCAGGATGGGCGCCTGGTAATAGCCGGTTTCCGGCGCTTCTTCCACGATCTGGCCCTGGGCCACGGTGGCGATGCCCGCCACGTGCGCATCCGACAGGAAGTCCCACACGCGCTGCTGCTGGCTGGCGCGGATCAAAGGACCCACGTCGAGGTCCAGCGCGGCGGGGCCCACGCGCAGGTTCTCGAACACCTTGCCCAGGCGCTCCAGCAGCGGCTCGTAGATCGCCTGCTCCACCAGCAGGCGGGAGCCGGCCGAACAGGTCTGCCCGGCGTTCTGGACGATGGCGTTGACGACCATGGGCAGCGCCGCATCCAGGTCGGCGTCGGCGAAGATGATCTGCGGGCTCTTGCCGCCCAGCTCCAGCGTCACCGGACAATGGCGCTGCGCCGCGACCTGCTGGATGATGGTGCCCACCGACGGACTGCCGGTGAAGCTGATGTGATCGATGCCC
>JAMPXR010000098.1 GCA_023701085.1 Ramlibacter sp.
GCCCGCCAACGTCTCGTCCATCGTGGTGGACGAGGAAAAGCACGCGATGGACGTGGTGGTGGACGAGGAAAACCTCGCGATCGCGATCGGCCGGGGCGGACAGAACGTGCGCCTGGCGTCCGACCTCACCGGCTGGAAGATCAACATCATGGACGCCAACGAATCGGCGCAGAAGCACGCCGAGGAAACGGACACCATCCGCAAGCTGTTCATGGAAAAGCTGGACGTGGACCAGGAGATCGCCGACATCCTGTTCGCGGAGGGTTTCACCAGCCTGGAGGAAGTGGCTTATGTGCCGATCCAGGAAATGCTGGAGATCGAATCCTTCGACGAGGACACGGTGAACGAGCTGCGCACGCGGGCCAAGGACGCGCTGTTGACGATGGAAATCGCACGCGAGGAAAGCGTCGAGGAAGTCTCGCAGGATCTGCGCGACCTGGAAGGCCTGACGCCGGCGCTGATCGCCAAGCTGGCCGAAGCCGGGGTACACACGCGCGACGACCTTGCGGATCTGGCCGTCGATGAACTCACCGAAATCACCGGCCAGTCCACGGACGAGGCCAAGATCCTGATCATGAAAGCGCGCGAGCACTGGTTCACCGGCGCTGCAGCCACCCACGAGTCGTGATGGAAGGCACCACACCACATGTCCAGTACCACTGTTGCCGAGTTTGCCAGCGAACTCAAGAAATCAACCACGACCCTGCTTGAGCAGCTTCGCAGCGCCGGAGTGGCCAAGTCGGCCGCGACCGACGTGCTCAGCGAGGCCGACAAGCAGAAATTGCTGGGCTATCTCAAGGCCAGCCATGGCACGGCTGCCTCGCCCGAGCGCAAGAAGATCACCCTGGTGAAGAAGTCCACCAGCGAGATCAAGCAGGCCGATTCGACGGGCAAGGCGCGCACCATCCAGGTCGAGGTGCGCAAGAAGCGCACCTTCGTCAAGCGCGAAGACGGCGCCGACACGGCCGTGGTCGAGGCGCCCGAGCCCGAGGTCCAGCAGCCTGCCGCCCACCGCATCGACGAAGCGGAGCTGGCGCGGCGCGAGGAAGAGGCGCGCCGGCAGGCCGAGCTGATCCGCCGCCAGGAAGAAGAATTGGCGGAGAAGCGCCGCCAGCGCGAGGAAGCCGAAGCGCGTGAACGCGAAGCCGCCGAGAAGGCCGCGCGGGAAGCCGAGGCGGCTCGGCAGCAGGAGGAGCCGGTGAAGTCGGTGGTCAAGGCCGTGGTCGATGAAGCGGCCAGCGCCGTGGCCAAAGCCCAGTCCGAAGCCCGTGAAAAGGCCGCCGCGGAGGCCAAGGCCCGCGCCGCGGAGGAAGCAGCGCGCGCCGCCGACCTGGGTGAGCGCCGCCGCAAGGCCGAGGCCGAAGCCGCCGCCATCCGCTCGATGATGTCGGCGCCCAAGAAGGTGTTGGTCGCGAAGAAGCCGGAAGAAGCCAAGCCGGTGGCCAAGACCGCCGACGGCGCCAAGCCCGCCGTCAAGGGCACCTTGCACAAGCCGGCTGCGGGCGCCGCGCGTCCGGGTGCCGCGCGTCCGGGCGCGCCGGCGGGTGCTCCCGCGGGCGGGGCGCCGGGCGCCGGCAAGGAAGTGAAGTCGGCCAAGCTGTCTTCCAGCTGGGCCGGCGATCCGGCCAAGAAAAAGGCGATTCCCACCCGAGGGGACAGCACCGGCGGCGTCGGCCGCAACAGCTGGCGCGGTGGTCCGCGAGGCCGCCGCAACGATCGCGATCATCGCGAAGACGCGGCGCCGAACGCGCCGGTCGAGATGCGCGTGCTCGAAGTGCACGTGCCCGAGACGATCACGGTCGCCGAACTTGCCCACAAGATGGCGGTCAAGGCCTCCGAGGTGATCAAGCACCTGATGAAGCTGGGCCAGATGGTCACCATCAACCAGCCGCTGGACCAGGACACGGCCATGATCGTGGTCGAGGAAATGGGCCACAAGGCCGTGACGGCGGCGCTGGACGATCCGGAGGCCTTCACCGAGCAGGACGTGGCCGCGGCCGAGGGCGAGGCGGTGCCGCGCGCGCCCGTGGTCACCGTGATGGGCCACGTCGACCACGGCAAGACCTCGCTGCTGGACTACATCCGCCGTGCCAAGGTCGCGGCGGGCGAGGCCGGCGGCATCACGCAGCACATCGGCGCCTACCACGTGGAAACCGATCGCGGCGTGATTTCCTTCCTGGACACCCCCGGCCACGAGGCTTTCACCGCCATGCGCGCGCGCGGCGCGCAGGCCACCGACATCGTGATCCTGGTGGTGGCGGCGGACGACGGCGTGATGCCGCAGACCAAGGAAGCCGTCAAGCACGCGAAAGCGGCCGGCGTCCCGATCGTCGTGGCCATCAACAAGATCGACAAGCCCGACGCCAACCCGGACCGGGTCAAGCAGGAACTGGTGGGCGAGGAGGTGGTTCCCGAGGAATACGGCGGCGAATCGCCCTTCGTGGCCGTGTCGGCCAAGACCGGCGAGGGCATCGACTCGCTGCTGGAGCAGGTGCTGCTGCAGGCGGAAGTGCTGGAACTCAAGGCGCCGGTCGATGCCATGGCCAAGGGCATGGTGATCGAGGCGGAACTGGACAAGGGCCGCGGCCCGGTGGCGACCGTGCTGGTGCAGTCCGGCACGCTCAAGACAGGCGACGTGGTGCTGGCGGGGCAGACCTACGGCCGCGTGCGCGCGATGCTGGACGAGAACGGCAAGACGATCAAGTCGGCCGGCCCCTCGATCCCGGTGGAGATCCAGGGTTTGACCGAAGTGCCGCAGGCCGGCGACGAATTCATGGTGCTGACGGACGAGCGGCGCGCGCGCGAGATCGCCACCTACCGGGCCGGCAAGTTCCGCAACACCAAGCTGGCCAAACAGCAGGCCGCCAAGCTGGAGAACATGTTCTCCGACATGACGGCCGGCGAGGTCAAGATGCTGCCGATCATCGTCAAGGCCGACGTGCAGGGCTCGCAGGAAGCGCTGTCGCAGGCGCTGCTGAAGCTGTCGACCGACGAAGTGAAAGTGCAGCTGGTGTACGCGGCGGTCGGGGGCATCAGCGAGTCCGACGTGAACCTGGCCATCGCGTCCAAGGCGGTGATCATCGGCTTCAACACGCGCGCCGATGCGGGCGCGCGCAAGCTGGCCGAGAACAACGGCATCGACGTGCGCTACTACAACATCATCTACGACGCCGTGGATGAACTGAAGGCGGCGATGTCGGGCATGCTGACGCCGGAAAAGCGCGAAGAGGTCATCGGCACGGCCGAGATCCGCCAGGTGTTCAAGGTCAGCAAGATCGGCTCGATCGCCGGCTGCATGGTCACCTCCGGCGTGGTCCGCCGCTCGGCGCGGCTGCGGCTGCTGCGTGACAACGTGGTCATCTTCACCGGCGAGCTGGACTCGCTCAAGCGCTTCAAGGACGACGTGCGCGAGGTCAAGGAAGGCTTCGAGTGCGGCTTGAACATCAAGAACTACAACGACATCCAGGAAAACGACATCCTGGAATTCTTCGAGATCAAGGAAATAGCGCGCAGTTTGTAATGGACGATGACGAACCATGCTGGCGCATGGTTCGTCTTTCGCTTGTATGAAGCCCAAGTCGAACACGCCCAACCGCGCCTTCAAGGTGGCCGATCAGATCCAGCGCGATCTGACGGAGCTGATCGCTCGCGAGCTGAAGGATCCGCGCGTGGGGATGGTCACGATCCAGGCCGTCGAAGTGTCGCCCGACTATGCGCACGCGAAGGTGTTTTTCAGCGTGCTCGTGGGCGACCCCGGGGAATGCGAAGAGGCGCTGAACCAGGCGGCGGGGTTCCTGCGCAACGGCCTGTTCAAGCGCCTGCACATTCACACCGTGCCGACGCTGCACTTCCATTTCGACCGAACCACCGAGCGGGCGGCCGACATGAACGCCTTGATCGCCAAGGCGGTGTCCTCGCGCGCAAAGGAAGACTGACCCGCTCGGCCCAGATTCCAGTTCTCGTGGGGTCTGCGCCCCGCGAGCTGAAGAATCATGACGACATTGCAATCCGGGCCGGATCGCCTGAAACGGGAGCCCCGCGCGAGAATCGCCCGGCGTCCCGTGCACGGCGTGCTGCTGCTGGACAAGCCGCTGGGGCTGTCCAGCAACCATGCCCTGCAGCGGTGCAAGTGGCTGTTGCGCGCCGAGAAGGCGGGGCATACCGGCACACTCGATCCCCTGGCGACGGGGGTGCTGCCGCTGTGCTTCGGCGCCGCCACGAAATTCAGCCAGCTGCAGCTCGACGCCGACAAGACCTATGAAGCCACCCTGCGCCTGGGGGTGAAGACGGCCACCGGCGACGCCGAGGGCGAAATCGTCCAGGTGCGGGAGGTCCCCGGCCTGACGCCCGAACGGTTGGCGCAGGTCGCGCGCCAATTCACCGGCGCGCAGCGGCAGGTGCCGCCCATGCACAGCGCGCTGAAGAAGGATGGCAAAGCCCTGTACGAATATGCCAGGGCGGGCGTGCAGGTGGATCGCGCGGCGCGCGAGGTGCTCGTGCGGGCGCTGCAGCTGGCGCCGGCCCCGTCCGAGGCGGCGAATCGCACCCTCGTCCTGCGGGCCACGGTCAGCAAGGGCACGTACATCCGAACGCTGGCGGAAGACATCGGCGAGGCGCTGGGATGCGGCGCGCACCTCACGGCGCTGCGGCGCATCGCCACCGGCGACTTCGGGATTTCCCAGTGCACCACGCTGGACGCGCTCGACGCCATGGGCGAGGAAGAGCGCCTGGCCTGCCTGCAGCCGGTGGATTCGCTCCTGGCCGGTCACACGAGAATCACGCTCGACGCGGACAATGCGGGCCGATTCCTCAGCGGCGTGCGCCGTCGCGGGCCGTGGCCGGACGACGAACGGGTCGCCGTGTTCGGCGAGCGGCCGCAGGCATTGCTCGGCACGGGCCATGTCAAGGCCGGGGAACTGATCCCCGGCCGCCTGCTGAGCCCCCTGGAGATTTCACAGATTCTGGAAAGCAAGACATGAGCAACAAGCAAATACGCAACATCGCCATCATCGCCCACGTGGACCACGGCAAGACCACGCTGGTGGACATGCTGCTGCGCCAGTCGGGCACCTTCCGCGCCAATGAGAAAGTCACCGAACGTGTGATGGACAGCAACGACCTGGAGCGGGAGCGCGGCATCACCATCCTGGCCAAGAACTGCGCGGTGAGCTGGCAGGGCACGCACATCAACATCGTCGACACGCCGGGGCACGCCGATTTCGGCGGCGAGGTGGAGCGGGCGCTGTCCATGGTCGACGGCGTGCTGCTGCTGATCGACGCGGTCGAGGGCCCGATGCCGCAGACCCGGTTCGTGACGAAGAAGGCGCTGGCCCTGGGCCTGAAGCCCATCGTGGTCGTCAACAAGGTGGACCGTCCGGGTTCGCGGCCGGACTACGTCATCAACGCCGCATTCGACCTGTTCGACAAGCTCGGCGCCCGCGAAGACCAGCTGGATTTTCCCGTGGTCTATGCGTCGGGACTGAACGGCTGGGCGTCGATGGAGGAGGGTGCCCCCGGCGAGCAATGGGGCAAGGACCTCGCACCCCTGTTCGACACCATCCTGACGCACGTGCCCGCGCACGAGGGCGAGGCCGACGCGCCCTTGCAACTGCAGATCTCCTCGCTGGACTACTCGACGTATGTCGGGCGCATCGGGGTAGGCCGAATCAACCAGGGCACCATCAAGGTGAACCAGCAGGTCGCGGTGTACGAAGGCGTCGAGGGCACGCCGTCCTTGGCCAAGGTGCAGCAGATCCTGAAGTTCGAGGGGCTCGAGCGCGTTCCGGCAGCGCAAGCAGGGCCGGGCGATATCGTGCTGATCAGCGGCATCGAGCAGGTGGGCATCGGCGTCACGATCACCGATCCCGCCGACCCCGTGCCGCTTCCCATGCTCAAGATCGACGAGCCGACGCTGACGATGAACTTCTGCGTGAACAACTCGCCGCTGGCGGGCCGCGAAGGCAAGTACGTGACCAGCCGCCAGCTATGGGACCGGCTCGAGAAGGAGCTCCAGGCGAACGTGGCGCTGCGGGTGCGCGACACCGATGAAGAGGGCATCTACGAGGTTTCGGGGCGCGGCGAGCTGCACCTGACCATCCTGCTGGAAAACATGCGCCGTGAAGGTTACGAACTGGCCGTTTCCAAACCGCGCGTCGTGTTCAAGGAAGTGAACGGCGAGCGCCATGAGCCGATCGAATTGCTGACGGTGGACATCGAGGAGGGCCACCAGGGCGGCGTGATGCAGGCCCTGGGCGAGCGCAAGGGCGACCTGGTGAACATGGAGCCGGACGGGCGCGGCCGCGTGCGCCTGGAGTACCGCATCCCGGCGCGGGGGCTGATCGGCTTCCAGAACGAATTCCTCAACCTGACGCGCGGCACCGGGCTGGCCAGCAACATCTTCGACGGCTACGAGGCCTACAAGGGCGAGATCGCCAGCCGCAAGAACGGGGTGCTGATCAGCATGGACGACGGCGAGATCGTGACCTATGCGCTGGGCAAGCTCGACGACCGCGGCCGCATGTTCGTCAAGCCCGGCGACCCGGTGTACGAGGGCATGATCGTGGGCATCCACAGCCGCGACAACGACCTGGTGGTCAACGCGGTGCGCATGAAGCAGCTGACCAACTTCCGGGTCAGCGGCAAGGAGGAGGCGATCAAGATCACGCCGCCGATCCAGCTGACGCTGGAGTACGCGGTGGAGTTCATCGAGGACGACGAGCTGGTGGAGATCACGCCCCGGTCGATCCGGCTTCGCAAGCGCCACCTGAAGGAGCACGAGCGCAAGCGCGCCCTGCGTGTAGCCGTCGCCTGAGGGTGCTGGAGGCGCGGACGAGAACAACAATGAAACTCACGCACGCGAAGGCTGTTTTCCTCATGGTCGGCGTGACCATGATGTGGTCGATCGCGGGAGTCGTCACGCGGCAGCTGGAACATGCGCGCAGTTTCGAGATCACCTTCTGGCGCAGCTTTTTCACGGTGCTGTCGCTCCTGGTGATCCTTCCCGCCTTCCAGGGCCGGCAGGTTTTCGCGCGCATCCGGCGCGGTGGCACGCCCTTGTGGATTTCAGGCTTGTGCTGGAGCGTGATGTTCACCGCCTTCATGGTGGCCCTCACGCTCACGAGCGTGGCCAACGTGCTGGTGACGATGTCGGTCGGCCCGTTCCTGACGGCGTTGATGGCGCGCGTCTTCATCGGGCATCGCATCCCGCTGCGGACCTGGCTGGCGATCCTGGTGGCCGGAACCGGCATTGCCTACATGTACGCGGCGCAGGTGACCGGCGGGCAGCTCGCCGGCACCCTGGTCGCGCTGTGCGTGCCGCTGGCCGGCGCCGTGAACTGGACCGTGGTGCAGCGTTCCAACGCGCGCGGATTGAACGTGGACCTGGTGCCCGCGGTGCTCGTGGGCGCCGTCATGTCGGTCCTGGCCACTTTGCCACTCGCCTTGCCGTTGCAGGCTTCCGCTCACGATGTGGGGCTGCTGGCGGTGCTCGGCGTGTTCCAGCTGGCGATTCCCTGTTCGCTTTCGGTGGTGTGCGCCCGGGTGCTCAAGGCGCCCGAGATCGCGCTGCTGGCTTCGCTCGAGGTGATCTTCGGCATCCTGCTCGCCTGGGCCGGGGCGGGCGAGGTGCCCAGCCAGACGGTGCTCGCCGGCGGCGCGCTGGTGCTCGGGGCGCTGGTGGTGAATGAAGTGATCGGGTTCAGGCAGCGGGCATGAGACGCCCCCGGCGGCGCCGGGTGAGCGCGATGGCGCCGTCCGCCGGGCGTTTCGCGATCGGAATCGAACGCGGCCGGCCCGCCTACCGGTGGCGGGCCTTCATCGCCCGCTCCACCTCGCGCTTGCCTTCCCGCTCCTTGATCGTGTCGCGCTTGTCGTGCTCGGCCTTGCCCTTGGCCAGCGCGACCTCGCACTTGACCTTGCCGTCCTTCCAATGCAGGTTGAGCGGAACCAGCGTATAGCCCTTCTGCTCCACTTTCCCCACCAGACGCCGGATTTCGTCCTTGTGCATCAACAGCTTGCGGCTGCGGACGGCGTCGGGATGGACATGGGTGGAGGCGGTCCTGAGCGGATTGATCTGGCAGCCGATCACGAACAATTCGCCGTTCTTGATCACGACGTAGCCGTCGGTCAGCTGCGCCTTGCCCTCGCGCAGCGCCTTCACTTCCCAGCCTTGCAGCACCATGCCGGCCTCGAACTTTTCCTCGAAGAAATAGTTGAAGGCCGCCTTCTTGTTGTCGGCAATCCGGCTGGAGCTCTCGGGTTTCTTGGCCATGGCTTACAAATGGGGTCCGCGCGCGTCTCTACAATGCCTCGCGGGCC
>JAMPXR010000099.1 GCA_023701085.1 Ramlibacter sp.
CGCCGGAGCTCACGCCCGGGCGGGCACGGCCGCCTCCAGGGCATCGATGAACATGGCCGGGACGTCGAATCCGGCCTGCTGCGTGATCTCCTGGAAGCAGGTCGGGCTGGTGACGTTGATCTCGGTGAGGAAATCGCCGATCACGTCCAGTCCCACCAGCAGCAGGCCGCGGCCGGCCAGCACGGGACCGAGCGCCTGCGCAATTTCGAGGTCGCGGGCCGACAGCGGCTGGGCCACGCCCTTGCCGCCGGCGGCGAGGTTGCCGCGGATTTCGCTGCCCTGCGGGATGCGCGCCAGGCTGAACGGCACCGGCTTGCCGCCGATCACCAGAATGCGCTTGTCGCCCTGCGCGATCTCGGGCACGAAACGCTGCACCATGATCGTGGTCGTGCCGTGGTGGTTCAGGGTCTCGATGATGGAGCCCAGGTTCAGGCCGTCGGCGGCGACACGGAAAATGCCCATGCCGCCCATGCCGTCCAGCGGCTTGAGGATGATCTCGCCGTGCTCGGCATGGAAGCGCCTGACGTCCTCGGCGCTGCGCGTGACCAGCGTCGGGGCGGCGTACTGCGCGAATTCCATGATCGCCAGCTTCTCCGGATGGTCGCGCAGGGAAGCCGGCCGGTTGAACACCCGCGCGCCCTCGCGCACCGCATGCTCCAGCAGGTGCGTGGCGTAGAAGTACTCGCTGTCGAAGGGCGGATCCTTGCGCATCAGCACCACGTCGAAGTCTTTCAGCGCCCGCGCCCCGCGCCCGCGCTCCTCGAACCAGTCGTTGAGCACGCCCGTCAGCCTGATGTCGCGCACATGCCCCTTGACCACGTCGCCGGAACGCCATGACAGCTGCCGGGGCTCGCAGGCGCTGACGTGGTGCCCGCGGCGCTGGGCCTCGCGCATCATCGAGAAGGTGGTGTCCTTGTAGGTCTGGAAGGCTTCCAGCGGGTCGGCGACAAACAGGATGTCCATGGCGGGGATGGGGAGGAGTGTCCGCTCAGATCTCGATCTTCGAGCCCAGCTCCACCACCGAGTTGTTGGGCAGGTTCAGGAAGTCCGCGGCCGCGCTGGCGTTGTGGTGCATCTGCGCGAACAGTTTCTCGCGCCAGGGCGCCATGCCGCGGCCTATGGTGGGAACGACCGTGTCGCGCGACAGGAAATAACTGGTCTTCATTTTCTCGATCTCGCAGCCGCGCGCGCGGATCTGCTCCAGCGCCCGCGGCACGTCGGGATCGTTCTTGAAACCATAGTGCAGCACCACCTGCCAGCAGCTGTGGCCCAGAGGCTCGATTTCCACGCGTTTGTTGATGCCGATCCAGGGCACTTCGTGGCTGCGCACGGTCACGAACAGGTTGTTCTCGTGCAGCACCTTGTTGTGCTTGAGGTTGTGCAGCATGGCGTTCGGCACGGTGCCGGGCTCGGCCGTGAGGAACACCGCCGTGCCTTCCACGCGGGTGGGCGGGCTGATGAACACCGCCTCCAGGAAGCTCTTCAGGTCGATGGCGTCGGCCTTGAGCTTGTCGTTGAGCAGGGCACGCCCCTGCTTCCAGGTCATCATCAGCATGAACATGGCCCCGCCGATGAGCACGGGGAACCAGCCGCCCTGCGCCAGCTTGAGCAGGTTCGAACTCCAGAACAGGACGTCGATCGCGAAGAAGACGCCCGTGGCGCCCAGGCACAGCCACAGCGGATAGTTCCAGGCGTAGCGGATCACGAAGAACGTAAGGAACGTGGTGATCAGCATGTCGGTCGTGACGGCGATGCCGTAAGCGGCCGCCAGGTTGCTGGAGGACCTGAACATGATCACGGCCATCGCAATGGCGACGAACAGACCCCAGTTGACGAAGGGAATGTAGATCTGGCCGGTCTCGCGCACGCTGGTGTGGCGTATCTGCAGGCGCGGCAGGTAGCCCAGCTGCACCGCCTGCTTGGTCACGCTGAACGCGCCGGTGATCATGGCCTGTGAGGCGATCACGGTGGCCATGGTGGCCAGCGCGATCAGCGGCAGCACCAGCCACTCGGGCGTCATCAGGTAGAACGGGTTCTTCACCGCCTCCGGGTTCTTCAGCAGCAGCGCGCCCTGGCCGAAGTAGTTGAGCGTGAGCGCCGGCATGACCACGGCGAACCAGGCCAGCCGGATCGGCTTCTTGCCGAAATGGCCCAGGTCCGCGTACAACGCCTCGGCGCCCGTGACGCACAGCACCACCGCGCCCAGGATGATGAAGGTGGTGCCCGGGTTGCGGAACATGAAGAGCAGCGCATAGTGCGGGCTCAGCGCCTTCAGGATTCCGGGGTTGGCGGCGATGTGCGAGACGCCCAGCAGGGCGATGGCCACGAACCAGACCAGGGTGATCGGGCCGAAGAAGCGGCCGATCCCGCCGGTGCCGCGCTTTTGCACGGCGAACAGCAGGAACAGCACCAGCAGCGTCAGCGGGATCACGTAGTGGTTGAGCTGCGGCGACAGCACCTCCAGGCCCTCGATCGCGGACAGCACCGAAATCGCCGGCGTGATGACGCCGTCGCCGTAGAACAGGCAGGTGCCGAAGATCCCCACCACCAGCAGCACCCGGCGCAGCCGGGGCTGGTCCTTGACCGAGGTGGAGGCCAGCGCGAGCATGGCGATGAGCCCGCCCTCGCCGTTGTTGTCGGCCCGCAGCACGAGCACCACGTACTTGATCGAGACGATGACGGTGAGCGTCCAGAAGAAGATGGACAGCACGCCGTGGACGTTGTCGGCGGTGAACGGAACGTGCCCGCCTCCGAACACCTCCTTCATGGCGTACAGCACGCTCGTGCCGATGTCGCCGTACACGACGCCGATGGCGCCCAGCGTCAGCGCGGCGAGCGGGGATTTGGAGCGTTGCACCGTCGGGGGCCGCCTTTCGCGGTCAGCGGGATTCAGTGTTTTGGGGATCGCCATTGTGCACTTGGCTCAACGGAAATTAGCGAATGTTGCAGTGCAGCAACGAATCGCGGTTCCAGCCGGTTCCGATCAGTCGTAGATTTCCGCGTCCGGATCGGTCGCTTCGAGCTCATAGCTGGCCGCCAGCATGGCGAGACGGCCGATCACGCCGTACATGTAGAAGCGGTTGGGCGCACTGGCACCGGGCTTTTCGCCGGGCTGAGGTAAGCGCGTACTCTCGGCAAAAGCCAGCGGCACGAAGCTGGCGCCGGGCGCGTTCAGGTTCTCGTCGGTGCCGCGCTCGGCATGCACGCGGTAAAAGCCGCCGACCACGTAGCGGTCCATCATGTAGACCACCGGCTCGGCCACCGCGTCGTTGATGCGCTCGTTGGTCAGCACCCCTTCCTGGATGATCACGTCGCTGACTTCCTGGCCGCCCTTGATCACCGACATCTTGTTGCGGCTCTTGCGGCCCAGGGCGTCGATGTCCTTGGCGTCGCGCACGGTCATGATGCCCATGCCATAGGTGCCGTTGTCCGCCTTGACCACGACGAACGGCTTCTCGTTGATGCCGTATTCCTTGTACTTGCGCCGGATCTTGGCCAGCAGCGCCTCGACGTTGGTGGTCAGGCACTCCATGCCGGTGCCCTGGTCGAAGTCGACCTGGCCGCAATGGTTGAACATCGGGTTGATCAGCCAGGGGTCTATGCCCAGCATCTTGCCGAAGCGCTTGGCCACTTCCTCGTAGCTCTTGAAGTGATTGCTCTTGCGCCGCACCGACCAGCCCGCGTGCAGGGGCGGCAGCAGGTATTGCTCGTGGATGTCCTCCAGGATCCCGGGCGTGCCGGACGACAGGTCGTTGTTCAGCAAGATGGTGCAGGGATCGAAATCCTTGAGGCCGAGGCGGCGCTTGCTGCGCACGACCGGCTCCAGCAGCACCGAGCCGCCGCCCGGCAAGGCGACGCTGGTCGGTTCCTTGATCTCCGGATTGATCGAACCGATGCGCACGTTCAGGCCCGCCATGTGGAAGATGCGCTTGAGCTGGGCGAGATTGCTGAGGTAGAAGGTATTGCGCGTATGGTTTTCCGGGATCACCAGCAGGTTCTTGGCCTCGGGGCAGATCTTCTCGATCGCGGCCATGGCCGACTGCACGGCCAGCGGCAGCATCTCGGGCGTGAGGTTGTTCCAGCCGCCCGGATAGAGGTTGGTGTCGACCGGCGCCAGCTTGAATCCGGCGTTGCGTATGTCCACCGAGCTGTAGAACGGCGGCGTGTGCTCCATCCACTCGAGCCGGAACCAGCGCTCGATGGCAGGCATGGAATCGAGGATGCGCTGCTCGAGCTCGTTGATGGGACCGGTCAGGGCGGTGATCAGATGCGGAACCATTCGGCTCTTGCCTTTGACGGTGGAAATAACTGACAGGAATTGTAGGGATTTGAGGGCGGCTGTGGCGGTTGCAAGGCTCGCAGCCGGCGGGGCCGCGCCCGGTCGCGCGTCACCACGGGCGTGCCGCAGCCGCTGTGGTCCAGCAAGGCCCGCGGTCCATCAGCTGCGGACCTCGCCCTGTCCCAGCACCACCCACTTGAGCGAGGTCAGGCCCTCGATGCCCACCGGCCCGCGCGCGTGGAACTTGTCGGTGCTGATCCCGATCTCGGCGCCCAGGCCGTACTCGAAGCCGTCCGCGAAGCGCGGGCTCGCGTTGACCATCACACTGGCGGAATCGACCTCGCGCAGGAAGCGCTGGCCGTTCATGTGGTCGCGCGTGACGATCGCGTCGGTGTGGTGGCTGGAGTAGCGGTTGATGTGCGCGATGGCCTCGTCGATGCCCGCCACCACCTTGATGCTGATGATGGGCGCCAGGTACTCCTCGTACCAGTCCTGCTCGGTCGCCGGCTTCAGCGCGGCGCCCTCGAGCTGCGCGAGGATGCGCCGCGCCTCGTCGTCGCAGCGCATCTCCACGCCCTTGGCGGCGTAGACCGCGCCGATTTCAGGCAGAAACTTGCCCGCCACGCCGCGCGCCACGAGCAAGCCCTCGATCGCGTTGCAGGGGCTGTACTTCTGGGTCTTGGCGTTGTCGGCGATCTTCACCGCCATGGCGATGTCCACCGGGTCGTCCACGTACACATGGCAATTGCCGTCCAGGTGCTTGATGACCGGGACCTTGGCCTCGCGGCTGATCCGCTCGATCAGGCCTTTGCCGCCGCGCGGGATGATGACGTCCACGTACTCGGGCATCGCGATCAGCCGGCCCACGGCTTCGCGGTCGGTGGTCTGCACCAGCTGCACCGCGTCCTGCGGCAGGCCTGCCTGGGCCAGCGCCTGCCGCACCAGTCGCGCCAGCGCCTTGTTGGAAGCGATGGCCTCGGAACCGCCGCGCAGGATGCAGGCGTTGCCGCTCTTGATCGACAGGCTCGCGGCCTCGATCGTCACATTGGGCCGGCTCTCGTAAATCATGCCGAACACGCCGATCGGCACGCGCATCTGGCCGACGCGGATGCCGCTGGGCTGCTGCTTCAGTCCGATGACCTCGCCGATGATGTCGGGCATCGCGGCGAGCTGCTCGCAGCCTTGCGCGACGGTCTCGATGATCGCCGGCGTGAGCTTGAGCCGGTCCACCATGGGCGCCGCCAGCCCGGCCGCCCGTGCGCGCTCGAGTTCCTGGGCGTTTTCCGCCGCCAGCGCCTGTGCGTTCGCACGCAGCAGGCCGGCCAGCGCACGCAGCGCGCTGTTGCGGTCGGCCGCCGGGGCGCGCGCCATCAGCGCCGCGGCGCTCCGGGCCTGGGACCCCAGCGCTTGCATGTGTTCGGCGGCATCCATCGCGTTCATCGAGGGATTATCCCTCCGCCCGCGCGGCGGGCCGTGCCGGGTCCGTGCACTCGCGGCACAGCTGCATCGCCAGACGCAGCAGCGCATGCCAGCCGTCGGCCGGCCAGTCCGGCGCTTTCAGGCCCTTGACGATGCCGTCGACCCGGTGCGCGGCATGCAGCAGCTGGTCCAGCGCGCCGGCGCTCAGGCGCGGCAGCACGCGCTCGTACAGGCGCTCCTTCAGGCCCCAGACGCGCTGCTCGCGCAGCGCCAGCGGCAGCGGCCGGCCGGCGGCCATCGCATCCTTGACACGCTTGAGCGCGCGGATGTCCTCGGCCAGCGTGTAGTGCACCAGCACCTCGGATTCGCCCTCGGCCCGCAGGCCGTCGAGCATGCGCTGCACGCGCCCCGCCTGACCCGAGAGCACGGCTTCCGAGAGCTTGAACACGTCGTAGCGCGCCACGTTGAGAACGGCGCCCTCCACCTGGTCGAAGCTCAGCGCCGTGCCGGTGCCCTCGGCGGATTCGGCGGCCTGATACAGCAGCGCGAGCTTCTGGATTTCCTGGTGCGCGGCCAGCAGATTGCCTTCCACGCGGTCGGCGAAGAACCGCAGCGTGCGCTGCCCCTCCTCGCCCGCGGCGACACGCTGGCCCTGGCGCGCCAGCCGCTGCGCGATCCATTGCGGCAGCGCCTGCCGCTCCACCGGGTCGATCTGCAGCGTCACGCCGTGGCGCTCGAGCGCCGAGAACCAGGCGCCCTCCCGGGCCGGCCGGTCCAGCTTGGGCAGCACGACCATCGTGAGCGTGCCTTCGTTGCCCTGCGCATGCTCGGCCAGTTGCTGCAGCGCGGCGCCGCCTTCCTTGCCGGGTTTGCCCGAAGGAATGCGGATCTCGACGATCTGCCGGTCGGCGAACAGGCTGAGCGAGCCGCCCGCGGCCAGCACCTCGCTCCAGTCGAAATGCGCGCCGGCCACCGTGTGCACCGTGCGCTCGGTGTAGCCCTGGGCGCGCGCCGCGGCGCGGATCGCGTCGGCCGCCTCCTGGATCAGCAGCGGCTCGTCGCCGTGCAGGGTGTACAGCGGCGCCAGGCCCTTGTGCAGGTGTGGGCTCAGTTGGGCGGCGGCAAGCTGCATGGTCCGCAGTTTAGGCTACGCAGGTCCAGGCGCGGCCCGTCGGCCAAGGCCGCCGGCGCACGACTCGGTGCCTCAGCCCGCGGCCACCAGCCTGGCGCGCAGCGCGAGGCGGTCGATTTTGCCCACCGTCGTGCGCGGCAGCTCGCTCACCAGGAAGATCCTGGAGGGCACCTTGTAGCGTGCCAGGTTCCTCTGGCAATAGGCCAGCAGCTCCTCGGCGCTTTCACCGGCGCCGTCCCTGAGCACCACGAAGGCGCGAATGGCTTCACCGTAATAGGGATCGGGCACGCCGGCGGCCGCCGCCTCCTGGACGGCCGGATGCGAGAACAGCACCTCGTCGATTTCGCGCGGGTACACGTTGTAGCCGCCGACGATGGCCATGTCCTTCTTGCGGTCGCGAATCCACAGGTCGCCGTCGGCATCGATCTCGCCGATGTCGCCGGTGTAGAGCCAGCCACCGCGCAGCGCCTGCGCCGTGTCCTCGGGCCGGTTGCGGTAGCCCGACATGATCTGCGGCCCGCGGGCGCGGATCTCGCCGATCTGGCCGGCGCCCAGCACGCGGGTGCCGGTTTCCACGTCGACGATCTGCACCTCGGTCAGCGGCAAGGGTGGCCCCACCGACCCCGCCTTCAGCGGCCCGCCCTCGCGCATGTAGGTCAGCACCGGACCGGCCTCGGTCTGCCCGAAGCCTTCGAGGATGGGCGTGCCGGTGGCTGCCTTCCAGCGCCGGATCGTCTCCTCGGGCAGGGGGGCCGATCCGGAGTAGACGGTGCGCAGGCTGGAGAAATCGGTGGCGGCGAATTTCTCGTGGCCCAGCAGGCCGATGAAGACCGTGGGCCCGGCCGGCAGGCGAGTGATGCGTTCGCGCGCGAGCAGCTCGAGCAGCAGCTCGGGCTTGTAGCGCGGCATGATCACCAGCGCGCCGCGGCAATAGGCCGCCAGGTGCAGGCCCATCGCCACGGCGAACACGTGGAACAGCGGCATCATGCACAGCACGCGTTCGTCGCCGGCACGGGTGGGCAAGGCCTCTTCGCGCTGCGCGATGTTCATCGCCATCTGCCGGTGCGAGATGTTGACACCCTTGGGCAGGCCCGTGGTGCCGCCGGTGTATTGCAGCGTGGCCAGATCGTCCGGCTGGGGCAGCGGCTGCGGCAGTGCGAGCGGGGTGTCCTTCCAGGCGTCCAGCCGCCGGCCGCCGCAGGCCAGGTCCTCCCCCGCCACGCGCACGCGCTGCGCCACGCCCAGCGCCGTGCAAAGGGGCTCGACCGTGGCCGCGACGGCGTCGTCGTACACCACGACCTGGGGCTGCGCGTCGGCCAGGATGTGGCCGAGTTCGCGCGCGGTGTAGGCGGGATTGACCGGCACCGCCTGCGCCCCCGCCGCATGC